>CAZVVR010000040.1:0-9476 GCA_964630605.1 uncultured Mageeibacillus sp.
GGCGTAGAGGAAATACCTGCATTAGGACAGGAGTTTGATCCTAATCTACATCAGGCCGTGATGAGTGTTGAGGATGAAAATGCCGGTGAAAACGAAATAGTGGAAGTATTTCAAAAAGGATACAAAAATGGTGACCGCGTTATACGTCACAGTATGGTTAAAGTAGCAAATTAATTAGTTAATTAATCCAGCGGTTCACAAAATTATATATTAGAGAAGAAAGAGGATATACATATGGCGAAAATTATTGGAATTGATTTAGGCACAACCAATTCGGTTGTCTCGGTTATGGAAGGTGGCGAGCCAGTCATTATTCCTAATGCAGAAGGACAGCGTACGACACCTTCCGTAGTCGCTTTTACCAAAGAAGGAGAACGTCTGGTTGGGCAGGTCGCAAAAAACCAAGCACAGCGTAACCCTGATCGCACGATAACATCAATTAAGCGTGAAATGGGTTCCAGCAATGAACACGTTATCGACGGCAAAGCTTATACACCACCGGAAATTTCTGCAATGATACTGCAGAAATTAAAAGCTGATGCAGAATCTTACCTTGGCGAAACTGTAACCAAGGCAGTTGTTACTGTACCGGCTTATTTCTCAGACTCACAACGTCAGGCTACTAAAGATGCGGGACGCATCGCAGGTTTGCAAGTGGATCGAATTATTAACGAGCCAACTGCAGCCTCCCTGGCTTACGGTCTGGAAAAAGAAGAAAACCAAACTATTCTTATTTATGATTTGGGCGGCGGAACTTTTGACGTATCCATCTTAGAGCTGGGCGATGGTGTTTTTGATGTAAAGTCAACTTCGGGTAATACGAAATTAGGCGGTGATGACTTTGATAATCGCATTGTCGATTGGATGATTCAAGAAATGAAAAACAACGAAGGCGTAGATCTTTCCAAAGATAAATTTGCAGTGCAACGTTTGCGCGACGCTGCTGAAAAAGCCAAGATCGAACTTTCCAGTGTGCTTACAAGCAATATAAGTTTGCCTTACATTTCTTCCGGTGAAGACGGACCTAAACACTTAGATTTAGATCTTACCCGTGCGAAATTTGACGATATGACCAGCGACTTGGTAGAAGCAACCATACAACCGGTTCGCACAGCCATGAAAGATGCCGGACTGGAGCCTGCAGAGATCGACAAGATTTTACTGGTTGGCGGCTCAACACGCATACCCGCTGTTCATGAAGCAGTTAAGAAATTCTTTAATAAAGAGCCTTTTAAAGGAATTAATCCTGATGAATGTGTTGCTTTAGGTGCTGCTATCCAGGCAGGTATTATGTCAGGTGAAGTTGACGAGATGGTTTTGCTTGACGTGACTCCGCTTTCTTTGGGTCTGGAGACTCTGGGAGGAGTAATGACCCGCATGATTGACCGTAACACCACAATTCCCACAAGTAAAAAGCAAGTTTTCAGCACAGCAGCTGATAACCAAACTCAGGTTGAGGTGCATATTCTTCAGGGTGAGCGTCCCATGGCTGCTGACAACAGGACTTTGGGCAGATTTTTCCTTGATGGTATTCCTCCGGCACGTGCAGGGGTCCCTCAGATTGAAGTAAGTTTTGATATAGACGCAAATGGTATTGTTAATGTCACAGCTGTTGACATGGCGACCAAACGCAAGCAAAACATCACAATTACCGCCACCAGCAACATGAGTGATGCAGATATTGAACGTGCTGTTAAAGAGGCTGAAGAATTTGCAGAAGCTGACAAACAACGTGCTGAAAAAGTTCATATCAGGAACGAAGCTGAGTCGAAAATCCGTGCTACCGAGCGCCTCCTGGAAGACGAAGAAACTGGTAAGCTCTATCAAGGCGAAGATCGCGAAGCGGTCACCGCCGCTCTGGAAAAACTAAAGGAAAGTCATACCAGTGACGATATCGAAGCTATGAAAACCGCCAGTGAGGAACTAGATCAGGAACTGTATAAGGTTGCAGAGAAAATGAGCAAGCAGGCTGCTGACCAGCAAGCGCAAAGACCCGATGGTCCTGCAACTGACAATGAGCCCGGTACTTATGATGCTGACTTTAAAGACGTTGGCAGCGACGAAGACTAGTTTGCATAATACAATAAAGAATATATTATATTAGTGTCGAGAGCGACCAGGTAAACCTGATCGCTCTTCGAGCGTTCATCTTGCCTTTGCCTTGCAAAAGCAATATAGGAGTAGAGAGTGGCAGCGAAAAGAGACTATTACGAAATATTAGGTGTCAGTAAAGATGCCGATCCGGCTGAGATTAAAAAAGCTTTTTGGAAATTAGCTAAAAAATATCATCCCGATGTAAATAATGACGATCCGCAAGCCAGTGAAAAATTTCAGGAAGCTAATGAGGCTTATGAAGTTTTATCAAATGCTGAAAAGCGCCAGCGCTATGATCAGTTTGGTCATTCGGGTGTCGACACCAGCGGTTTTGAAGGCAGCGGTGCCGGTTTTGGCGTTGATCTTGAAGACCTTTTTAACAGCATATTCGGTGGTTTTGGTTTTGGCGGTTTTGGTTCTGGTTTCTCTCAAACGCGTCGTCCCACAGGGCCTGCGCGCGGTGCGAATCTGCGTTATCGGATGAATCTTGATTTTATGGAAGCGGCCTTTGGTGTTGAACGTGAAATCTCGATCCGCAAAGATGATATATGTCCTACCTGCGAAGGAAAACGTACTGCGGATGGTTCTGAGCCCGCGATTTGTCCCAACTGCAGAGGAACGGGCCAGGAACAGGTTCAACAGCAAACTGTTTTCGGACAGATGCTGACCAGCCGTACCTGTCCGCAGTGCCAGGGCAGCGGACAGATAATAGATAATCCCTGTGAAACCTGTAAAGGTGTTGGCACCACAATGAAGGATAAGAAACTTCTGGTAACCGTGCCGGCCGGTATTAATGAAGGTGAGATGCTTACTTTAAGGGGCGAAGGAGAGCCAGGACGTAATGGCGGCCCTTATGGAGATCTTTATATTCAGATATTTATCCGTCCGCATCCTGTTTTCAGCCGTGAGGGCAACATGACTTTCTGTGAAGTGCCGATCAGCTATGCTGAGGCTGCTCTGGGATCGGAGATTGAAGTTCCGACTATTGACGGAACCGTACAGTATAAGTTAAAAGAGGGAACTCAGCCTAATGATGTTTACACCATACGTGGCAAGGGAATACCCTATTTGAATCGTCAGGGCCGCGGTGATCATAAATTCCGAGTTGTACTGGAAGTACCTCGCAATTTGGATGATGAACAAAAAGAAATGCTAAGCAAATTTGAGGCAAGCATGTCGGACAAGCATTACGAGAAACGTAAAAGTTTTGTAGATAAAATCCGTAATTTATTTGGGAGTAAACAGTGACCTTAGTTGTTTTTGATTTAGAGTGGAACAGTGCTGCACCCGGCAAAGCCGGAGCCAAGGAAAATCGCGCTGAACTTCCGTTCGAAATCATAGAAATAGGCGCTGTCAAGCTTTTGTCAGACGGTACACCAGAAGAAACTTTCACCGCCTATGTAAAGCCTCAGGTTTATACAAAACTAAATAAATACATAGCAAGGGTTACCCAGCGCAGCCAGGAAAGTCTAAGCCAGGGTGACCCTTTTCCATTGGTAGCATCTGAATTTGCTGACTTTTGTGGCAATGACGTTACTTTGGCTTCCTGGGGACAATCTGATCCTCAGGTTTTGAAACAAAATCTTGAATTTCATGGTCTGGATACATCATTTTTCAAACGGGCTTTAAACTTGCAGGTCTTTTTTGCCCACAGGGCTGAATCCGGTCAAGCTTCCCAGCAACGTTCAATTGAATATGCACTTGATTATTTAAATATCAAAGCCGATCTCAGTTTTCACGACGCATTAAACGACGCTCGTTACGCAGGCCGTATTTTAAATGCATTATTGTTAAATATAAACACTGAAAAAGAGCGGCAGGAAATTTTACGACCTTATTTTTATGATCCGTTTTTGCAGAGAGAAAAATCCTGGCAGATAGCTGTTGCAGCTGGAGGAAGCTCTAAAAATGCAATCAGAGAGCAAGAATACAAGTGTCCGGCCTGCCAACGGGAATTATGGACCTGTGAGCCTATAATAAGTAAAAAGAGGAAGAAACGCTGGACTTGGCTTTTGAACTGCGATATACACGGACAGGTTTATTGCGCGATAAGCCGCCTGCGGCGCCAAGGTCAGGATATTTATCATTTTAAACTGACTTTACCGTATCCGCTCAAAAAATAAGTCGCCGGAGAAAGGAATTATTATGACAAAGAAATTTCTGGATGAGATTACAAAAGAAGTTAAAGCCGCCTGGCAAGAGCTGATCTCTGAAGCTGGACTCAAGCGCGGAGATCTCGTAGTTCTGGGGTGCAGTAGCAGTGAAATATTGGGTGAATGTATCGGCAAGTGTTCCAGTTTAATAGTAGGTCATACAGTTATTCAAGCAAGCAAAGCAGTGCTTGACCCGTTAGGGATTAATTTGGCTGTTCAAGCCTGCGAACATCTTAACAGGGCATTGGTGGTCGAGCGTTCTGTCGCAGATAAATATGCGCTGGAAGAAGTTTATGTTGTTCCTGTACCCAACGCCGGAGGGTCTGCTGCTACGGCTGCATACGCTCAGGCTGAAGAAGCGTCTGTGGTTTCGGGGATAACTGCAGTAGCCGGCCTGGACATTGGCGATACTTCTATTGGTATGCATGTAAAACACGTTCAGATTCCCCTCCGTCTGAAAACAAAAAATATAGGTAAGGCTCATTTAAATGCTCTGAAGTCGCGTCTGCCCCGCATAGGAGGCGATCGGGCACAATATAGTTTTGACCGTTCAGCCTATCAGGAGGAACTGGCTGCAGCACAATTATTTGAGGATAGTGAAAACGCTTAAAAAATATGGATTATACATCATTTTGTTATGGAAGAAAACAGGAATATCTGTTAGACTAAACTGAGTCTGAGAAGGAGGTATTGTGATGAAAAAAACACCATTATATCAAAGGCATTTGGCCTTAAAAGCTCGTATGGTAGATTATGCAGGGTGGGATATGCCCGTGCAGTATGAAGGCATCACGGAAGAGGTTCTGGCTGTAAGAGAGAAAGTCGGTATGTTCGATGTTTCTCACATGGGGGAAATTCTCGTATGCGGAAAAGGCAGTGGAGAATTTTTGAACTGGCTTTTAAGCCGTGATGTTACCGGTAAACAAAAAGATCAAATTACCTATGCCATTCTTTGCTATGAAAACGGAGGCACTGTCGACGATCTCTTAGTTTATGAACTGGGCGAAGAAAATTACATGCTGGTAGTAAACGCTGCCAACAAGGATAAGGATGTTTTGCATATCAACGATAGTTTGATAACTTACCGCGATAAATTTTCTGACAGAGAAGAAGACATTAAAGTAATTGACGATTCTGCTTACTATGGGCAAATTGCTGTTCAGGGACCGGAAAGTCTAAAAGTAATGCTTGATTTGGCTGAAGAGTTAGGTCTTGACGCCCAAGAAACAGAGCAACTGAAGAATTTAAAGCGTTACCGCCAAATTCAGGTGGATAAGCCCGGTTATGAGCGTAAAATGATTATTTCCCGAACCGGTTATACAGGTGAAAACGGTTATGAAATTTATCTGCCCGCTGAACTAACAGGGGAAGTCTGGGATCTTTTTTATGACTATGGAGTGACGCCCAGTGGCTTAGGTGCTCGTGATTCACTGCGCCTGGAAGCAGGACTGCCTCTCTACGGACATGAAATGGGTGAAGACATCACTCCGCTCGAGGGCGACATGTCTTTCTTTGTTGATTTTAGTCGCGAATTTCAGGGTGGAGAACAGATGCAGGCAAGATCTACCCGCAAAAGAATTGCCTTAGTGAGTGAAGGACGTGCTATTCCTCGTGATGGATATCCTGTTTTTCTGGATAATGAAGAGGTTGGCGTCATTTCTTCCGGAAGTTTCTCACCAACATTAGGAAAAGGTATCGCCTTTGCGCTGGTTAACACCGACTTTCCTGATGATGCCGACGAAGTTGAAGTTAAAGTAAGAAAGAAATTTGAAAGTTTTAAAGTTATTGAGCCTCCATTTGTAAAATAGCAGAAAAACTCTACCGCCAGAGGCGGTAATAGTATATTCAGAAAGAGAAAGGTAAAAAATAATATGACCACAGTAAAACAAGATTTATGTTACGCAAAAACCCATGAATGGGTAAAGGTTGAAGGCAACGTTGCTCTAATCGGCATAACTGATTACGCTCAGGATCAGTTAGGCGATCTGGTTTATGCAGAAGCAGAACCTGCCGGTATAGAGGTTGAACTGGATGATCTGATTGGCAGCGTTGAATCAGTTAAGATGGCTTCAGATCTTTTTGCCCCCGTGGCCGGCAAAATCATTGAATCCAATGAAACTATTGAAGACGAACCGGAGCAGATCAACGAGGATGCTTACGGCACCTGGTTTGTGAAAATTGAAATGTCTGATCCTTCACAAATAGATGATCTGATGGACGCAGCAGCTTATGAAAAATTCTGTGAGGAGGAATCTGCATGACTGCTTATCTTCCCATGGATCGGGAAGAACGTCGCGAGATGCTCGCTTCGGTCGGTGTTGATTTAGACCACCTTTTCGACTCGATCCAGGAGTCTCAAAAATTAAAACAAACAGATTTCAGCGGACTGAAAGAAAAAGGTTATTCTGAATTCGAGGTTGTTGAACGTCTTAAGTCGCTTGCAAATTTAAACAAGCACACAGACGATTATGATTCATACCTTGGGGCAGGTTTTTATGACCATTATCAGCCAGCAGCTGTAAAACATTTAATCAGCAGGACTGAGTTTCTTACTGCCTACACGCCTTATCAGGCGGAGATTTCTCAAGGTACTTTACAGGCGATATTCGAGTGGCAAAGTTATATTTGCCGTCTTACCGGTATGGATGTATCAAATGCATCATTGTATGATGGTGCCTCCGCAGCAGCTGAGGCTGCCCTGATGGCTTGCCGCGATAAACGTCTCTATAAAATATTTGTGTCTGCCGGCATGCACCCTGAATATATAGAAACTATTCAAACCTACTGCCATGCTGCTGATATAGAAGTTGAAATAGGAGAATTGAATCAAGCCGGTCAAACTGAAGATTTCCCGACTGAAAAAGGTTACGCCTGTTTTATGGTTCAAAGTCCAAATTTTTATGGCGTTGTTGAAGATCTTGCACAGACAGCAGAGAAAGCTCATGCTGTGGGCGCCCATGCTGCAGTATCCTGCGATTTGATCAGCCTGGCTTTGTTACAGCGTCCCGGAGATCATGATGTAGACATAGTTACCGGCGAAGCGCAAGCTTTGGGTATTCCGATGTCATTTGGCGGCCCGGGTGTTGGATTCATGGCGATTTCACAAAAACTACTGCGCAAAATGCCAGGACGCATTGCCGGTGAAACTGTCGATCGTGATGGTAAAACCAGCTACGTTTTGACTATTCAGGCTCGTGAACAGCATATTCGGCGTGAACGGGCAACTTCAAATATTTGCACCAGCCAGGCACTTATGGCGACAGCAGCGACTATCTGGCTGGCTTTGATGGGAGCTTCTGGTATCAGAGATGTAGCTGAACAATCAGCAGTCAAAGCACTTTATCTTCAGGACAAGTTGCTGGCAACCGGATTGTTTCAAAAAGCATATGATGCTCCTGTTTTCCGCGAATTTGCTCTGATAGCCAAAAACGAGCTTGATCTCAATAAGCTTAATCAGGACCTTCTGAAAGAGAAAATTTTTGGCGGTCTTGTGGTTGACGATAAGTGCTGGCTGTTAGCAGTTACCGAAAAGAAATCAAAGCAACGCATGGATGAGTTTGTTGAGACTGTTGAACGTCTCGCAAAGTCACAATAAGAGAGGAGGAATAATATGACTATGCTAAAAGAAACTCCATTGATTTTTACAAAAGGATCAAAATCTTTCAAAAGCAGTTACATCCGTCCTCTCGATGTTGAGATGCCGGATCTGGCCGCATACTACGGTGACGCATATCGTGCTGAAATGCCTGATATACCAAATGTGGATGAAATTTCCGCAGTGCGCCATTATACAAATATTTCAAACAAGAATTTCAGTGTGGAAGTGGGGACTTATCCACTTGGTTCCTGCACAATGAAATATAATCCCAAAGTGAACGAAGATGTGGCAGCCTTGCCCGGTTTTGCCGCTGTCCATCCTTATCAGCCATGTGAAACGGTACAGGGCAGTTTGGAGTTGCTCTATGAATTGGAGCAGCAACTTAATGATCTGACCGGTATGGATGCGTACACTTTTCAGCCTGCAGCCGGGGCCCATGGTGAGCTTGCCGGCATTTTGCTGATCAAGGCCTATCACGAGGACAGAGGCGACAGTAAGCGGGATACAATCATTGTTCCTGACGCGGCTCATGGTACTAACCCGGCGACTGCTGCAATGGCAGGTTACAAAATCAGAGAAGTGAAGTCGAATGAGCATGGACTCGTTGATGTGGACTCACTGGCTGATGTACTGGGTGAAGACGTGGCCGGTCTGATGTTGACTAATCCGAACACTCTGGGTCTTTTTGACTGTAACATTGATCAGATCACACAAATGGTTCATGACTGCGGCGGTCTCTGCTATTACGATGGCGCTAATCTTAACCCCATCATGATGCAGGCTCGTCCCGGAGACATGGGCTTTGACTGTGTTCACCTTAATGTGCATAAAAGCTTGTCAACACCTCACGGTGGTGGTGGTCCGGGAGCAGGTCCGGTTGGATGTAAAGATATCTTGAAAAAGTATTTGCCCAGACCTGTTGTGATTAAAGAAGATGACCAATATACACTTGACTATGATATGCCTCTCAGCATGGGTATGTTGCGTTCCTTTGTGGGCTCGTTTGGAATTCTGGTTCGCACTTATGCTTATATGCTGCGCAACGGTGTTGAAGGTCTAAAACAAGTTTCTGAAGGCGCAGTTGCGAATGCCCGTTATATCATGGAACGAGTCAAAGATTACTATGAATTGCCCTATGACGAACCTTGTATGCATGAGTTCGTTATAACCAGTGCCTGGCAGAAAGAAAAGTACGGCATTAATACAAATGACATAGCCAAACGTCTAATCGACTATGGTTTCCACCCGCCGACGGTTTATTTCCCGTTAATTGTGCAGGAGGCAATGATGATCGAGCCAACTGAAACAGAAACCTGGCGTGACCTGGAAGCATTGGCTCAGGCATTTATTGATATTGCTAAAGAGGGTGAAACCGACCCCGATCTTGTCAAGGGAGCCCCATATGGCACCCCGATAGCTCGTCCGGACGAAACTCGCGCTGCTAAAGAACAGATTTTAAAGCGTTAGCACCGGGAATTAAAAACTATACATTAAGCTTGAAGGGAGGTTAATTTTTAACCTCCCTTTTTCTGAAAATTCTGTATCATCTGTACATTTGACCTTGTGGAACTATGCTAAAATATTGCTGTTTAGATGGCTGTTTCCGTAATAGACACCATACCTCGACTTGT
>CAZVVR010000041.1:0-6686 GCA_964630605.1 uncultured Mageeibacillus sp.
ATAAAGCTTTGAGCTAAAGTACAAAGTATCAGCCGAAAAAATACTCTGTTAAACTACATAAATAATTAAAAACTGTTATAATTAACTATCTTTATAATTTTCAGGTGAGTCATAAATGTGCGCATTAGCTGCCGGAAGGTTAAGTCATTTTCTAATAGAAAGCGAACTGCAGATAAAGAGGAGGATATAACCCATGAAATATTGTAAGCACTGTGGTGCTGAATTACCGGAAGGTGCAAAGTTTTGCACGCGATGTGGTCAGTCAGTCGATCCCGAAGAAGAACAGCTAACTCAGGAAAATGAAGCAGGTGAAGAACGATCGCTTTCTGAACAAGACGAGCCTGCTACTACAGAAAGTTCAGGCGAAACGCCTCCTGCTTTTATTCCACCAAAAGAGCAGGAGCTGCAAACACCCGCAGACCAGGAGTATACAGCTGCACCGACACAGACACCCGCGCAGCAGGCCGACCAAGGCTATGGAGCTGCCCCGCCACCCCAAGTTCCCCTACAGCAGGCAGGACAGGGTCATGCCACACCTCCTGCTCAGCAATCAGGATATGGTTATACAACTCCGCCGGTTCAGCAACAGCCCCAGGGCTATGGTTACAGCACTTCTCCGCCACAACAGAATTATGCCTACGCTTCTCCGCCTCCGCCTGTTAAAAATAAACGTAAACGCGGGGGACTTATTGCTATCATTTCTATTGTTGTTGTTCTTGCAATATTGGCCGGCAGCTATTTTATTTTTGGTGCACAGATTAAACAGCTTTTTATGTCGACAGAGAAAAAATGGCAATCAGCTGAACTTGACGCGGCCATATTTGCGGAAGACACACCTCTTTATGCCATACGGGCATCAACTGAAGAGTTTCTTAAACAAACAAAATTTGGCTATGCAACAGATCTTACTCTTGACCTAAAAACTGATGCAATAGATGAAGAACTTGCCGGCGTTATGACGGCTCTTTCCGGCCTGCGTTTCCGCCTTGAAAATAAAATAGATCTCGATGAAACAAATCCACGGTTTAATACCCAGTTGGGGATAGGTAAACGTGGCGAAAGCGGAAATATTCTTTCGGCCGAGCTATACGATACCGCAGACTATTTTGTAATATCCCTGCCGGAGATCTTTCCTAAACCTCTAGCTATGTCTAAAGATTTTATGGCAGAAACAATGGAATATGAAAGCGGTCTGGATGTTGCACTGGACGGCGTATTTACCGGTATGGGCAAAATCCGCGAAGATCTTCGTGTGTTCACAAGTGAAACCATGGATACTATCAGCGAAGATATCAAAGAAATCTTCTTTGAGTATGCAGCAGAGCCTAAATTGGTGAAGGGTGAATTACTTACAGTTGGAAACGTCAGCCAAAAACTCAATTACTACGAAGTGACAGTTCCTGCCGATGATTTCCCGGCAATGGCCAAAGATATTCTGGTTTATCTGCTTGAAAGTCAGGAGCTGAAACTGATGATTAATGCCATCGACAGATCCATGGAATTTGCGGAAGGCAGCTCAGCTTATCAGGAATTTGTTGAAGAAGTTAATAAGATGCTTGCAGACATAAATGCTGATCCTGAAGAATTTCAAGTTGAGGTGCATCGCATACTTTATGTGGATGCCAAAAATAACCCCGTAGGTGGCAAGCTGTCATTCAGAAAACTTGATCAGGCGGATGAGTACGAGCTAAACATGGCCTCTCTTCATGCAGAAGATAATGGCCAGCACGCCCAGCTTATAAAGTTTGAAGCCAGTGATGAAGTTGGTTTCGAATACCTGAGTCACTATACCCGGGAAAACGATCTTTACACGGGAGAGTACAAAATAAGCTCAATGGAGATTGACTGGGATACCGGAATGGCAACGGGATATACTGAGGTGCTTCGCGGAACATTTGCAAATTTTGTCTTAAAAAATGAGGGCAAAGATCTGTATCCTCTGGGTACATTCACTGCTCAAAGCAGAGGTATCGATGAATACGGGGATCCGGGCATGCCGGAGACGGTTTCGTTTAAATATCAGGGAAAACTTGATTCTCAGGAGGGTGTAGATCATTTGATCGGTACTATGGAAATTAACGTAGAAGACGAGTATATGCCCCTTACAATGATATTAGGTTTTGACCACCATGCAATTCCTGATAAAAACCTGATTTTCCACGATGAGATGGTATCTGATTTTGTTGATATAAGTGACGAGTACGCTTTGATGGAACTCATGGAAGATGAGACTACAATGACAAAACTTTTTGAGGCTCTGGCACAGCTGGGAATAAACATTGATGAGTTTATGCTGGATTAGTTTGCTAGGGGTTTGCAGTTGTGAGTAAAAAAGATAAAACCCACCGGGGCTTGGTTGTGTCAGATCTTTCCAAGTCCTGGTCAGAGCACAAGGTGCTAGATGCTGTCAGCTTTGAACAATCTTTAGGGACCATATACGGTGTTGCCGGTGACAACGGGGCCGGCAAAAGCACTTTGCTGAAAATCCTCGCTTCCGTTCTGCCAAGGAACGGTGGT
The DNA here is from genome assembly GCA_964630605.1 of uncultured Mageeibacillus sp. Classification (GTDB taxonomy): domain Bacteria; phylum Bacillota; class Clostridia; order Saccharofermentanales; family DTU023; genus DTU032. Next base: position 2,518 of record CAZVVR010000041.1, read on the forward strand.
CGGGTACATTTTCAAGGTATTTCCATTGACCAGATTTCACGTTGGCGTGCGCTAACCGGCTATGTGCCGCAAGATTTGGCACTGGATGAGCGGCTCAAGGTTGAAGAAACACTCTGTTTCTGGGCAGCTGCACGAGGCTTTTCCAGGTCTGAGCGCAGGCACTTTCTTGAATTAGCGTCCCAAGATCCCTTGATTTCAGGTTTTTTGGAAAAAACTATTCGAGAATGTTCAGGCGGCATGGCGCGCCGTGTAAGTTTGATTGTGGGCCTTTTGGGAGATCCGCTTTTGATCTTGCTGGACGAGCCCTTTGCCGGAGCAGACCAGCACAGCCGGGATTTGATTTTGGAGCGATTAAATTTACTGCGCCAACGTGGGCGCACGATCTTAATTTCCAGCCATGAAAAAGACATATTAGAGAGTCTTTGTGACCGCGTTCTTTATCTGGAAAAGGCCGAGCTAAGCGATGCCACTCCCATCAAAGTAAGCTAGGACCGGATAATGAACCGGCGCAGGGGCTTACAAGACAGCGTAATAAGAAAAAAGATGCGTGCTTTTTGGGCTTTGTTTAAGCATGATCTGCGATCATCGAGGACAGCATTGCTTGTAACTTTTCTGGCAGTGGTGCTGTTTTTGGCTTTAACACTCAGTGTTGCAAACCAACAGGCAGCTAAAGAAGAAGTTTCTGATATTCCGGATTTATCCGTTTCCGCTTCTATCATCGACGAAGATGATTCGGTTCTGGGGGGGCTTCTGGCCGAATACCTTAATAATATTAGCTATGTTACTGCTATTTACCAGGACACTTTACCCCAAGCCATGGAACGGCTGGAAGCTGACGAAATCATTATTGCATTACGCTTGCCGCAAAATCTTTTGGCTGAAGTGAAAACGGGTTCTCAGCGTGACCCTATTGAAATCTGGCTAAATCCGCGTATGCCGGCTGAGTCACATCAGCTCGCTATCCTGGTCCGTCAGTATGCATCGTCCCTAAACTATATTTACGGATCAGTTTTCGGTTTTCAAAAGCTTTACTCGGAATTAACCGGTGATGAAGAAGCCTCCTGGCAAAAAGCGACTGGCCACTCGCTTAATACAGTGATGACATATATCGGCCGTGATCGCTTTGTGAAAGCAGGAGATCTGCTTTCGTTCAACCTGATACTGTATGCTGTTTCAGCTGTTTTGATTATTTTTGCTTTACTGCCGGCCATGGGAGTACTGGCCAAAACTATTCGTCTCGCAGGAACATCTTATGAAGACCGGCTGCTTCTGGCATCGGGGCCGACTACCTTGTTGCTGGTGCGGCTGGCAGGCGGGCTTGTCTGGTGGTTTTTGCTTATTTTGCCTTTACTCATTACATTACTCATTGCAGGTGTGCTTGATTCCGTGCTGGCAATTGCGCTTACTCTTCTGTATGTGTATTTTATGATGGCTTTAATCATGCTGGCAGTGGGAAGGATCCGCGCCCCGGGCGTGAGTATTTTTCAGACAGGCTGGCTTATCTTTTTCCTTCTTATTGTATTGGGCGGAGTAGTTTATCCCACATCCCTCTTTCCTAATTGGCTGGATCAGGCTGCCAGATTCACACCGCTGTATTCAGCGATGCAAACAGTTTATCGAGGCTTTTTAAACAAGGGTGTTATAGCACTATCGGGGGTTTTCCCGGGCTTTTGGCCGCTTTTGCTTATCATTTTCCCTGCTTTTTTCTTTGGAAGGAGACGTGTATGAGAAATATTGGCACACTGGTTATGCTTAAATTACGCCTTTTGTCACGCCGTCCATTTCTGCTGGCCGTTTGCCTGATTGTGCCGGTGCTTTTGTCCTTGCTTGCCGGAGCTACAGTAAAGAAAAATGATTTATCCAATATCCGTGGTGCATATGTCGATTTGGCAAAAAATGAGGAAAGTAGAAAGTTGATAAAACTGCTGGATGAAAGTGATTTTGCCTGGGTCTCTGCGCATCTAGAACAGATTGATCGTGACATCGAGTTGGGACGGCTGGATGGTGTTTTGATTATACCGGAGGATTTTGGCGACACAAGCAAAGCCGTGTACGTGGATGACGTATACAGTTCTGAATTCATCGGGGGTAAAAACAAGCTGGCCGGAGACCTGATCCGCGAGAATTATCTGATTGCGGTGCTGGCTCTGGCCTCAGATGCCAAGCTGGAAAAAGATCTCATGTCTTTGGAGCAGGCTGAGTCACTGTCGGAACAAGAGTTAAGCAGACGCTTTTCAGAAAGCGCAGATCAGGCGCGTCGGGAAGGAGCTATTTTAAGGCTGGTTATCCGCGACGACGTAATGGGGGATGCTTTACCCCTGATCCAGGTGCCTGATGTAGCGGTAGAAGTACTTTTTCTTTCTGTATTTTCCCTTTTATCAAGCTTGATCTTAGCTGATGCTGCAACTCAGCGGCGCTTGCGCTCACTGCCGGGGGGATTTAGAAGAGATTACGTGGCGACCTTAATAACATTGGCCGTTTCCGGTTTTATACAAGTTGGGCTAATGGTGGGTATAACCAGCCTGCTCTTGCCTTCTACTACGCGGCCGTCTAATTATCCTGCAGTTATGTCCGTCTTGCTTCTGCTTATGCTTGCCTTTGGACAACTGATTGCCCTGATACCCGGTGACCGCAGATTTGTGCCCGCCTCTATTTTGCTTTTCGTATCGTTATTGGGTGGCGGTACTCTTCTGCGCTTGCCTGTTTTTTGGATGAAATATGCAGGTCAGTATATACCGCATGGCTGGGCTATGAGTCAGCTTATGGGCATAGAGACGACGCTTTCTGCCACTATGCTTGGTGTCCTTGCTTTACTGCTTCTTGTGCTTGCTTACCTTTTGCAAAGCCGCAGTGAATATCTCTCCGGCTGAATTGTTTTTCCAATCAGCTTATATACCAATTTTTGCACCAGGCAACTCCTTAAGAAATGTCATCCGAACAAGCAGATATTCATTTTATAGCTAAATTTCAACTATTCCATTAAAATGGTTAAAGATTAAAACATTTAGTTTTTCTGATCGAACAAAGACTAAATCCGTCCGGAAAGGATCACTAATGAGTATTGGCTATGCCTGCCTGGCCCTTGGCCTACCTAACAGTCAGCTGCGAAGCTGTCGTTTGCAGAATGCCAGCCCAGATAAACTTTATTCCTTAATTCAAAACAATCTCGCTGCTTTGGAAAGCATTATTGATTACAATATTGATAACGGCATAGAGCTTTATAGAATTTCATCCGATCTGATTCCGTTCGGTTCCAGTGTAGCTCTGGATTTTCCCTGGGAAAATCGCTTTGCGGAGGATTTCAGCAGGCTGGGTCAAAAGATTAAAAACAGTCAAATGCGTGTTTCTCTGCACCCCGGCCAGTATACTGTCCTGAATTCACCCAAAGAAGACGTTGTTCGACGTGCAGTTTTGGATCTTGATTATCACGCAGCTATTCTTGATATCCTGGGACTGGACTCTTCCCATAAAATAGTTTTGCATATAGGCGGGGGCTATGGAGACAAAGATTCCGCCAAGGCGCGCTTTCTGAAAAACTATGAACAACTAAGTGACGCAGTTAAACAGCGGCTTATTATAGAAAACGACGGATCAATCTATAATATCGAAGATGTACTGGAGATATCCGCTTCTGCCGGTATCCCCGTCGTCTATGACAACCTTCACAACCAAACCAATCCCAGCCCTTCTTTTTCAACTGATGCCTACTGGATTGGTGAGGCAGGCAAAACCTGGAAGAGTAAGGATGGCTGCCAAAAAATTCATTATTCCCAGCAAGATCCGGACAAATCTGTCGGCGCCCATTCACCGACTATTGAGCTTTCCGTTTTCCTGGATTTTTTCCAAAAGCTTCCTGATCCCCAAATAGATATTATGCTTGAGGTCAAAGATAAAAATGTTTCTGTCCTTAAATGTATTAATGCTCTGTCCCGGCGAGACATTAAAGCTTTAGAAAAGGAATGGTCCCTTTATAAATATTTAATTTTGGAGAAATCTCCTCAAGCCTATCAGGAAATCAGAAACCTGCTGAAGGATAAGGACGATTACCCTGTTTTGGAGTTTTATCAAATAGTGGAAAGAGTTTTTGACCTGGATATGAACACGGCTTACGCCGCTAACGCAGCTGAGCATGTTTGGGGGCATTTCAAGAAACAGGCAACTAAAGCCGA
>CAZVVR010000041.1:6696-9196 GCA_964630605.1 uncultured Mageeibacillus sp.
AAGCGCTTGTTTACAAAAAGAATTTTGATAAATTTATGAAAGATGAAACTAAACTTCCGGCTCTCAAAAGGCAGCTTCTGCGCCTGGCCAAGAAGTACAGGGATGATTATTTGCTGCACAGCTACTATTTTTATTTATAAAAGAAAGGAAGAACACAGGTGCAAACATTAATTGATAACTTAGGACTTATGGAACTGGATGAACTTACGGTTATTGTAAGATTGCTTTTGGCACTTTTTTGCGGTGGTATTTTAGGCTTTGAACGCATGAGAAAAAGACGTGCGGCGGGTTTGCGCACCTATATGCTTGTTTGCATAGGAGCGTCTGTAATTTCTATGACTGCTCAATTTATAGCTGAGCATTTTACAGGAGTGGATATCAGCCGTATACCGGGACAAATTGTAGTCGGCATCGGTTTTTTGGGTGCAGGTTCGATAATGGTAACCCGCTATTACCGTGTTAAAGGATTGACTACAGCTGCCGGTCTCTGGGTGACTGCAGCTGTTGGTATGGCTATTGGTATCGGCTTTTATCTGGGTGCAGTACTGACATTTTTAGTGCTTATACTGGTGCTGGCTTTTGCAGATAAACTTGAGAATGCTTACGCAAAGACTCTGCATAGAATGCAGTTGTACGTTTTGTTCCAGGATCTGGAATCGATCAAGACTTTTATTGACATGGTGCAGGGAAAGGAAATGAAGCTGTCTGATTTAGAAATTGCTCCTTCCGAGGGCTACCAGGGCGTCGGCATTTTCTGCCTTCTCCGTATGCCTGTCAGGTATTCAAAAAAAGAGACTTTAGATATTATTTCTCAATTTGACGGAGTTTTATTTGTCGAAGAAATTGAAAATTAAGACCAATGGCTGCTAAACCGGTCAAATATCTTAAAATACCTCTTCGAGTTTATTGAAAAAGCTATCCAACTCAGCCAAATCTCTGATATGGCTGAGATTTTTTCTTCCTAAATCGTAGACATACTTACCCAGATCAAATAAGTACTTTCGGTTTGACGCCGTGCTAACTACTGCTGCTCCTGTGATGGCTTCCAGCATGGATTTGATAACGGACAGATCCTTTTTGCCATAGTTGCTTAATTGGGAATATATAGCAAAGAGATCTTTGCCTAAACTGTAGTTTTCTATAACTACTTCGCTGGGATCGTCAACTTCTTCGTCATGCTCTGCTTCCACTATATCGTAGCGGCCCTCGATCTGAGCCAATTGCCCGGTCAATAAACCCAGAGAGTTAATACAGCTGATGGCTGTGTTGGGATCATTGATCCCCGTTGAGATTGCTCTGAGGGCTACATCCACCAGTTTTTCAATAGAATAGCGATAGTCCAAAACCGTATAGCGTTTGTTTTTCAGGGTAAAGCAGGCAGATAGTTTTTCTTTAAGTTTCTTTATATCTTCAGGTTCGTTTTGACAGTAACGTTTTGCTATTATTTGCCCTCTGCCTACAAAATCGCCCAGCCTGACCCCGACCAAAACTCTGTGTTCCCCGGGACCGATCAAACGTAAGATTTCATCGCTGTGTACAGCTTCAAGATAACCGCTGCTGTCGGCCTCTATCTCGTATGTAAAGGCATAGCGCTCGGTTTCTATATGCTGACTTCTCAGACCCATTTCTTTTTCTTTATATTCCGAAATGATTTCTTCTGCTTCTTTATAAAGATCAGAAATTAGGTTTTGGGCCTGAATAGAGTTGGCAACGGAAAAGATAAAGATCACGAACTGCCCTATGCACCAAAAGGCGTAGACGATAGCTATGGTAGCAGAAAGAACTAATTCCCCGACAAAAGATTTGTTGAGAAAGAAAAGCATGCTGATACAGTACAGAAAAGCTCCAATAAAAGTCCCCAGAACCCGCATAGTGGTTTTTTGCTGAAGAAAGTTTTCCACAATGCGCGGTGAGTAATTGGAGGAATAGGTAGTCAGGACAACCAGAGTGGTGGAGAAGGTGAAAGTCATGACTGTCAGCCAGGCTCCGGCCAGAGTGCTGAGAATACTTTGAGCCAACGGCACTTCAGTTAAAAGAAAATCCGGAAGAATATCTTTAAGTGGAATAAAATCTAAATTGATTAACAAAACTAAAATGGACAAAACTATTGCTGCCATGACTGCCTTGAAAATTTGAAAGGCCGGCCGGTGATTGGAATAAAATATCAGTAGTTTTTCACGCATTATTATTTCCTTTTTCTCTTTTCGATTATCTAATATTCTAGCCTTTAATAGATCTGCTGTCAGGTTAAGTATTACTGATTCGTCTGTAACAGTTATTTGATATAAGATATGTATTAAGCAAAATATGGTTGCAGATATTATCTGACAACATTAAGTTGATATTTTTAAATAATTAGAGGTAGTGGTTGTGGAGAAAAAGATTACAAAACATCTGCAAGAAATGGCTCAAAAAGACATAGAAGAAGTATTTTTAGATTTAAATTCCACTGAAGAAGGTCTGGATCAGGCACAATCAGATCAAAAATTAAAAGACTTCG
>CAZVVR010000042.1:0-9055 GCA_964630605.1 uncultured Mageeibacillus sp.
ATCTCGGCACCAGGCTGGTCCAGCCGTATTTGTCTTCGGCAGTACCAAACTGTATACCGGTTAAAAGGTCATAAAAACGCTGTGCCAACGGTCCTATCTCGTTATTGTTTAAAATAATACTCTCGCCCTGGTAACTATACTCACCTACCGGTGATATCACCGCTGCAGTACCGGTCCCGAATGATTCGCTAAGTCGTCCGCTGGCATGGGCTTCATAAATTTCATCTACAGAAACCGGACGTTCTTCAATTTTGTAGCCCAGTTCTGATGCCAAATGCAGTACCGAAGCTCTGGTTATACCGGGTAAAATAGTATCACCCAACTCAGGAGTAACAATTACATCGTCGATCACGAACATGATATTCATAGCTCCAACTTCCTGCACATACTTTTTGTGCATTCCGTCCAGCCAAAGAACTTGCTCATATCCTGCATCTTGTGCTTCTTTGGTCGCTTTAAAACTGGCAGCATAATTGCCACCGGTCTTTGCCCGGCCCATGCCGCCCTTAACCGAGCGGGCATAGAAAGGTTCAATGCGAATCCGCACCGGTTGCATGCCCTTAGGATAATAACTGCCAGACGGCGAGCACAGCACAAAGTAAATAAAGTTATGGGCAGAATGAGCTCCCAAGGCCGGCGTGGAGGCGATCATGGTAGGTCGCAGATAAAGAGATGTTCCTTCTGAATGCGGAACCCAATCGCGTTCCAGATCAATTAATTTAAGAATCGCATTATACTGAAACTCAGGATCAAGTTCAGGCATGCTGGAACGAACTGCACTGTTAACCATGCGTTTACAATTATCCATTAAGCGAAAAACCTGAATCTCACCGTCTTCCCGGCGATAAGCCTTTGCGCCTTCAAAAATTTCCTGACCATAATGAAATACAGACGAAGCGGGATGCAAAGATAAATTTTCCAACACTTGGATGCGGGCATCATGCCATCCTGCACCTTCGTCGTATTCAACTATAAACATGTGGTCTGAGAATATTTTCCCAAACCCTAGTTTTGATTCGTCCTGCGGCTTATCCTTTAGCTTGACTGTTTCAATAACCTTAATATCCATACTCCCCCCTGTTCAAGGCAAAATATCTAGCTGACACTGTCAGCGCCTTTTTGTAAAGCATCAACGTTAAGCTGAACTAATTTAGCTTTTTTACCGGTAAAAATTTCCGACATCATATTTTGTACAGCTTGTAAGTTGATTATCTGAGTCGCACCGATAACAGCTCCCAGCATTACCATATTAGCTACTCTGTCATTACCGAGCTCAGCGGCTATTTTGCCACAATCAATATAGTGTACCATCAGATCTTCACGATCTACCTTTTCATCAACTACCGAGGTGTTGATGAAAATATGTCCGCCCGGACGTACATCTCCACCGAACTTGGCCAGTGACGGTTGATTCATGGCAACGAGAATTGTCGGTTCAGTCACTGTGGGAGAAATAATTTCGCTGTCCGCTACTACCACACTGCAGTTGGCGGTACCGCCGCGCATTTCCGGGCCATAAGAAGGCAGCCAGCTTACATTCAATCCTTCACGCATGCCCGTTTCAGCCAGAGTCTGGCCCATAGCCATGACTCCTTGTCCGCCAAAACCGGAAAAGATAATTTCATAATAAGCCATTTATTTTTCCTCCGCTGTTATGTCACGGTAAACACCCAGGGGAAACTCCGGAATCATCTGCTCCTGGAGCCAGTCCATCGCATCATTGGGTGTCAGCCCCCAGTTGGTGGGACAAGTTGAAAGAACCTCAACCATTGTAAATCCCGCTCCTTCCTGTTGCAGCTGAAAAGCTTTTTTAATTGCTTTTTTCGCCCTGATGATGCCAGGCATATTATGTACAGAAACGCGCTCTATGTAAGCAGCACCTTCAATCGTAGCAAGCATCTCTGATACCTTTAAAGGTGAGCCATAGTGTTGCTTTGAACGCCCCAGCGGTGCTGTCGTAACTTTCTGGCCTACAAGAGTTGTCGGCGCCATTTGACCACCAGTCATACCATAGTTTGTATTATTAACGAAAATTGTGGTAATTTTTTCACCGCGCATAGCAGCATGAACAATCTCAGCTGTGCCAATAGCGGCCAGATCACCGTCGCCCTGATAAGTAAATACTATTTTATCCGGCAGAGCGCGCTTTATGCCTGTTGCAACGGCGGGCGCACGGCCATGCGCTGCTTCATGCATATCACAAGCAAAATAATCGTAGGCAAAAACCGCACAGCCAACCGGCGCCACTCCGATAGTGTCACCGAGAATACCAAGTTCATCAATAACCTCAGCTACCAATTTATGAATAATTCCGTGCGTACAACCCGGACAATAATGAAACTCTACATCTTCCAAAGCCTGTGGCTTCTTTACAACTACATCCATTTCCATGTTATTACCTCCCTAGCGCTTTTTTTGCAGCTTCTGCTATTTCACGAGGTGTAGGAATACAGCCCCCGGCTCTGCCGATAAATGAAATCGGCTTGCTGCCACGGGCGGATATTTTTACATCGTCCAGCATCTGACCTGTATTAAGTTCGACAGTTACAACCGCCTTTACACTCTTCTGATTAATAGCTTGATTTAAAGCATCATACGGATAAGGCCAGAGCGAAATTGGGCGAAAAACTGCGGTATTTATACCATCTTCTTCTGCCAGAATTTTTCCAGCCGCACGCGCCAGGCGAGAGGGCGTGCCAAAAGCTGTAAATAAAATTTCCGGCGCCTCATCACCTGTAATTTCATATCTAATCTCGTTTTCCGTCACTGCCTGATACTTTTGATCCAGCTTTTCATTGTGGGCTGCACAAGCTTCCGGTTCCATGAAAAGTGAATTTATCACATTATGTCTGCGCTCACATTTGGTACCGGTAGTGGCCCAGGGTTTATCAATTGGCTCCGGAGTAGGTTCATCAGGCCATTCTACCGGTTCCATCATCTGTCCAATCATACCGTCGGCCAAAATAATTACAGGCATACGGTATTTGTCTGCCAAATCGAAAGCCAGTCGCATCAAATCGGTAGCTTCCTGTACATTGGCAGGCGCCAAAACTATCGTGCGGTAATCGCCGTTGCCGCCGCCCCGTGTTGCCTGAAAATAGTCCCCTTGCGCCGGCTGGATTGTGCCCAGACCGGGACCGCCGCGCATTACATTCAAGATTACGCAAGGTAGCTCGGCACCTGCTATATAAGAAATACCTTCCTGCTTTAAACTGATACCGGGTGAAGACGATGAAGTCATAGTCCTTACACCGGAACCCGCAGCACCATAAACCATATTGATGGCTGCTATTTCGGATTCCGCCTGCAAAAAGACTCCTCCGTGTTCCGGCAGATGCAAGGAAAAATATTCCGGTATTTCACTTTGCGGAGTAATGGGATAACCGAAATAACACTTTAATCCAGCGCGAATAGCTGCTTCCGCCATCGCTTCATTACCTTTCCATAATTCTTTCGCCATTGCTATTCTCCTATTTCTTCGCTTTCTTTACTCGTTTTTCACGCCAAACGGTAATGATAGAATCCGGACAAATTCTGCCGCAATTGCCACAACCAATACAAGCATCCATCTCGCTTACAGTAGCCGGATGATAACCTTTTTTATTAGTGACCGATTCATCGATAAAAATAATGTCTACGGGACATACAGGAATACAGAGCTCACAGCCCTTGCACCAATCTGTACGGAATTCAACTTTTCCTTTCATAAAAACAATCCCTTCTGTGGTGATAAACCACCCTTCTTAAATTTTTTAATTTTTTTAATTCTATTTTTAAATGTTACTCTGAAAAATTAAATTTCCCAGGGTTTTTTCATGTGCAGTTCGATTACAAAAGCCGGAGCTTTCAGCTTATTCTCCAATTCAGGTTCGGCCTTAATTTTCTCAAATATATTTTGTGTCATCACATTACAAAGTAAGGGTAAATCAACTTGATTAGCAATTTCCAGAGCTATCTCCTGCCCGCGTAAAACATCTGCCACAGTTGTCTCCTCAATAAGATGTGTATTGTTAATCAGGCCGGTAAATTTTTGTTTTGACATCAGCTCTATTTTTTCAAAATAGAGCTGACCCTTTTTCGCTGTGGAAGTCTCGGGTCGGTTGGCATTAAAGACATAGAAAAAATCGAAATCAGCTTGTTTCAGCTGACGTTCGTACATACCCAGAAGCCTCACACCGTCGGGATCACCACCAAGGTCAACAATCTCTTTAGTCTCGTTTTTGATAAAGATACCGGAAACTTCACCCGGTATTGCTGGCTGGTCTGCGTAGCCTCCCATTGAGCTCACCAGCAGGTCCACACCTGCTGCCTGCAGCTGCTCTTTTGCCTCAAAAGAACGAAAATACGGATTTACTATATCCAGATCGACCAAGCGGGTAGAATTTCCGGCTTTAGCGCTTTTTAAAGCCAGGTTAACGGCAATTTCTGTTTTCCCACTGCCAAAGTGACCGGCTATCAGAGTAATTTTCTTTAATTTTAAAGGTAAAATTTCTTTATTGTTATCCACAGTTAACCTTTTTTCTAAGGGTTGCTTCTCTTAATCGAGAGCTATATATTCTTTGGCAGTAACCTTTCCCGATAAGACTTCTTCCGCGGCCTGAGCCAAAGCACCCATCTCATCCTGCCCCGGAAAAATATGTATGGGAGCCAGATATTGCACTCGTTCTGCAATCTGATCAGTCAGGATTTTCATATAAGCCAGACCTCCGGTAACCAGAATAGCATCAACCTCACCTGAGAAAACCGCTCCCAAAGAACTTATCTCTTTGGCTGACTGATAAGCCATGGCCCGGATAAGCATTTTTGCTTTTTCATCACCTGACTCGATCCGTTTTTCTATCTCTGTACCATCTTTAGTACCCAAGTAAGCGTATAAGCCTCCCTGGCCCACAAAGAGACGCTGTGCTTCTTCTCTTGTATGTTTATCACTGTAACAAAAATCAAGCACGTTGCGTAGCGGTAGACCACCTGTTCGTTCTGCCGAAAAAGGTCCATCGCCATCCAGTGCGTTATTCACATCAATAATTTTACCCCGGTAGTGGGCACCGAAAGACGAACCTCCACCCATATGAGCTACAATTAAATTCATATCTTCATAATTTTTGCCTTGCTCACGGGCAAAACGCTTGGCCACCGCTTTTTGATTCAGAGCATGGGAAATGGCAATGCGCTCAAATTCGGGCCAACCAGTGATTTTAGCTTCCGGAATCATTTCATCAACTACAACCGGATCTGCTATATAAACAGGAATGGACAAGCCTTCGGCCAATTTTGCAGCCATAATCGCGCCCAAATTACTGGCGTGTTCGCCGTAACGGCAGTTAAGCATATCCTCGATCATGTCCCGGCTGACATTATAGGTACCACCCGGCACAGGCTTTATTAAGCCACCTCTTCCGATCACAGCATCCACATCCGACATTTTTATTTGTGCCTCAGCCAGTGCATCCTTGACCAGCTGCAAACGGAAATCCAGCTGCTCGATTACCTGCGGAGTTTTATTGCTTTCTTCTTCGTGGCGTTTGCTGCGGGAAAAAATTAATTTTCCATCCCTGTAAACTGCTATCTTGGTCGAAGTGGAGCCGGGATTTAATACCAGAATAAGACTCATGTACACTGCTCCTTTAACTTTTTTGCTAAATACAAAGACAAAATGATTGAGCGAATCTTACTTTCTTCAGAATCTGCTCTTGAGCTAACAATAACAGGAGCTTTGGCACCTATTATCGCTCCGGCCACAGGCAGCTTTTGTATAAAAGCCAAAGACTTATAAAGCGCATTGCCTACTTCGATAAACGGCACCAGCAAAACATCAGCAAGCCCTGCAATAGGATCGTCGACTCCCTTAAGAGCTGCAGCCTTACAAAAAAGTGCATTATCCAGTGCCAAAGGACCTCCGACCTGACAGCCGGTAATCTCTCCGGCCCGGTTTCGTCTCACCAGCTCTGCTGCATCGACGGTTGCAGGCATAGCCGGATTTACATTCTCCACGGCACACAGGCATGCTATCTTGGGGTTGGTATAACCTAACAAGTGCAAGGATTCAACCGCATTTTCAATAATTTTTTGTTTGGAATCAACATCGGGCGCAATATTGAGAGCTGCATCAGTAATTACTAAAGGTCTGCCAAGTGCAGGAGGATCGAAAACTGCGATGTGCGACAGCAGTTTATTGCTGCGGATACCGTTTTCTTTGTTCAAAATTTGTTTCAAAATGAGGGAGGTTTTGACCAGACCCTTCATAATGGCATCTGCCCGGCCTTCACGGACCAGTTGTACTCCTGTATTACAGGCAGCAAGTTGATCTTCCTGATGCAAGATATTTACACCTGCCAGGTCAATGTTATGTTTTCGGGCCAATTCACGAATTTTGTCTTCAGCACCAATCAAAATGGGTTCCGCCAAATTGTCAGCCCCTGCCAGCATAACGGAATGAAGTGCATCGGCTTCTTCTGCACAAACCAGAGCGATACGGCTGTTCTCCTCCCGCCTTAATTCGCTCCTCATCTTCGCAAAATCCACTGTCATTAATTCCTCAAATATCTAATATTTTAATTATCTTTCACCATTTATTAACTCATAAATATTATACATTATATGAGCTACATAAAGTATAACGCAGGCATTTATGAGCGTCAATGTGCACAAGTTTCCGCTTTCGAACAACGACTGTATTGTCAAATTATAACAAATTCTGTATATTTATTCGAAAATAAACGATTAATTATGCATAGACCTGTTCGGCAAATTCTCACTGCCGGCATTAAACATCGGTAAGTAATTTTCCGGAACGGAAAATTACTGATTGCTGCTTTCTGAGAGGGCAAGATCATATCTCATCTGGCTCTTCCCTGAGCAATCTCGAAGACTTGATCGTATTGGTCAATGGTTTCCGGGAAAACAACATGACTAACTTGAATAACCGTTACGTTTTCCAGCTCCAGTAACCTTTTTTCTATAGATTTTGCGACTTCATCATCCAAGCTGGCGAATGCTTCATCCAGCAGCAATATCTCACTCTTGCGCAACAGGCCGCGAGCAATGGCAATTCGAGCTTTTTCTCCGCCCGAAACATTTTTGCCATTGTCAAGAATAAGCTGGTCCAAGCCGTTTTGCTGTTTGGCGACAAAGTCCTTTAATCCGGCGGCCTCGATCGCAGATTCCAATTCTTCATCTGTATATTCTTTGTACAAAGTCAAATTATTACGCAGACTATCTTCAAAAAGAAATACATGTTGTTCAACATTTGAAAGCTGCGTCAGGTATTCTTCGCTGATTATTCGTTCCAAATTGACATTGTCGACCAGGAGTTCACCTTGATCGGGAGAAATATACTTGCGTAAAAGTCTTAAAATGGTTGACTTGCCACCTCCCGACGGGCCCAACAGAAGATATTTCTTACCTTTCTCAAAACATAGATCCAGATTCTTAAGCACTTCTGTATCTTCATAAGCAAAGCTGATATCACGGAACCTGATGGAATCATTCAGGCCGGAGAATGTTTCGGTTTCCTCTACTTCTTTTGTGATTGGTTCAAGTGTTTCGTCAATGCTGTGCCAAATCTGCCGGGCACCTTTTAGTAAAGGAATTCTTTGCATGGCATGGGATAAAGGCTGGATAATGGAGCCGATACTATTAATCACAAGTATTACGTAACCTGCACTGACCAATCCCTGGTTAGCCAGATAAGCGACCAGAAGCATCGAACCAAAGATAATTCCATAAAGAAAAACCTCGAGAACAGCCTCTATATACGTGGCGATTTTATCAATAATATAGCCTTTATGCTGGACGGATTCGCTTTTGCGATCAAATTCCGCAGCACTGCGCTGTTCCAGGTTATTGCTTTTTACCAGCCGAAAAGCGGTCAGTATTTCGCGAAGATAAAGCGTGTAATTTTTAAATAACTGTAAACGTTCCTTTTCATGCTTTTTCATAACATTTCCCAAAAGGCTGGATACCATAAGGAATACAATAGCTATGGCCAAAAGCAAAAGCAGAATTCTGATGTTGATATACGCTAAGACGGCTAAAGCTGTCACAGCTCTGATCAGCTGTGTTGCCAACTGATAACGTCCTTCAATATCGTTTGTTTCCAAAGTATTGAAATCATTAGTAATATGTGAATAAAAAGTACTGCTGCCGCGTTGATTAAAGCTGCGCAGATCCAGTTTCAGCACTTTGGCTAAAAATCTCTGACGCATTCCCAGCATAGAAGCTTTTATATATGACGTCGAAACTCGAATATGCAGAATATCGACCGGGACAATCAGCAAATAAATAAATAGAATAACTATCAGACTTTGGCGCACAGCTGCAAACTGTCCGGCCAAAGCCTGATCTACCAGGCGCATAAACATGACATTGCTGGCCATTGCAGCACTGTTAGCAATAGTAAAAAGAAAAATTGACAGGACCATCTTAGGTCTTTGCTTGCGCAAACCGGCGCGCAAAGAATCCCGATCGCGTTTTTGCGGCGTCAGATATTGAAGCAGACTTTTCTTTGCCGGCTGATCAGACATGCTGCTCCTCCAATTCCGTTAAAGGCTGAGTTAATCCATGGTCACTAAAGTAATATTCCGTGGGATAAAAAGCTAATTTTCCTTGTTTCAGCTCTATTACGCCGTCATATTGCTCAGAGATACCCGGATAGTATCGGTGCGAAATTGCAACCACTGTCATGGGCAGGTTCAGAATACTCTGTTCAATTTCCCGACCCAGCTCTGCATCAAGGGCCGAGGTAACTTCATCTGCCAGCAACAGCTGTGAACGTTTGATAATTGCTCTGGCGATGGATATTCTCTGTCTTTCGCCACCGGAGAGATTTTGTCCGTCTTCTGTAAGTTCTGTATCCAGACCATCAGGCAGTTTTTCAATTAAAGCTGTTAGGCCGGACAAACGCACGGCTCTGTCAATTTCCTGTTCCGAGTATTCTTTGAATAAACAAATATTTTCCCGTACTGTACTTTCAAAGAGAAAAACATCCTGCAATATCAGTGCTGTACCGTCATTAAAAGTCGTCTCGTCAATATTCCTTAAGGACACTCCACCGTAG
>CAZVVR010000043.1:0-9023 GCA_964630605.1 uncultured Mageeibacillus sp.
GTAGATTTGATGTAGACTTTCCATAACAGCTCCTTTTTCTTTGCTCTTTGTTTTTGTTACTAGATTCAAATTTAGCACAGACTGGGAGCTGTTGCTTTTTCGCCTCCAAATTTGGAACGCTGTCATGACTGAACCTTGGCTGGACTTGTAGCCATGCTTAGGTTATAATATTCTTTTAATATCCCAATCTGACTAGCTCCGGATTGTTGGAGAAATACAAGAAAATTAAAAATATAATAAAAAATGTATATCAAATAATCTTGAATGGATAAGTTCTTCCGGGAGAGCTAAACAAATTATTCCGGAATGGTTTTTGCTTTTAACTTAGTGTTGAGAGCGGTCTTTTTTGCGTAATTAAACTTATGTTTTAACAAAGGCTTCTGCATGAAAGCATGCAAGTGTGGAAATTCCATACGGTCAAGAGGAAAGCCTTTTTTTGTGTGCAAAAAAATATCTGATAAACATTTTATCTATCTATCATTATTTTGGAGGAAGAGTTGAGTGATTCGTTTTGAAAATGTTGTAAAGAAATTTGGGGATACCTTAATCCTCGATGATATAAGTTTCCAAATAAAGGAAGGTGAATTTGCCGTCTTAATTGGTCCCAGCGGTTGCGGGAAAACGACAACCCTGAAGACTATTAACCGTCTGATTGAGCCGGAGGGTGGCCAGATATTTGTTAATGGCGAAGATATTTCCCAGACAAATCCGGTGGCTCTGCGCCGAAAAATCGGTTATGTAATCCAGGAGATCGGACTTTTTCCCAATATGACGGTGGCAGAAAATATAGCTGTTGTTCCCAAACGTTTAAAATATAGCAAGGAAAAAATTGAAGAAATCAGCCGCGATTTGCTGGAGATGGTTGGCATGCCCTATGAAGAGTACGCGCACAAGTATCCGCGTGAGCTATCCGGCGGTCAGCAGCAGCGTATCGGTGTGCTCAGAGCTCTGGCCGCATCACCGCCTATAGTGTTGATGGATGAGCCTTTCGGTGCCCTTGATCCTATGACTCGTAATACATTGCAAGATGAAATTATTCGCCTGCACAGAAAACTGAAAAAGACTTTTGTCTTTGTTACTCACGATATGGATGAAGCGCTGAAACTGGCTGACAAGATTATCTTTATGGATGAGGGCAAAATAATTCAGATGGCGACTCCTGATGAAATGCTAGAAAACCCGGCCAACGATTTAATTAAAAGCTTTATGGGTAAACATTTATCTGCCAATGGCAGCGTTTCGCTGACAGCAGCAGACTTAATGAAACCCTACCCGGCCAGTGCCTATATGAGCCAGGGCCTGCGCAAAAGTACTGAAATCATGGCAAGGCGTAAAATTGACTCCCTGCTGATCAAAAATGATGACGATACTTATGCAGGAACGGTTACGATCGGCAACATCAAGCGTCACGGAAAAAACCGCAGTACCATTGGCGAGATTCCTGTTACAAGTCATGTAACCTCTTATGTCTCCGATGATGCGACCGAGAGTTTAGATAAACTGCTTGACTCCGATAAAGATTTCGTAGTTGTTCTCAACGAGGATGACACAATCGCGGGAATTATCACTAAAACCAGCATGGCGCGAGCCATGGCCGATACACTTTGGGGAGATGAAATATGAGTTTTTTCGATATGTACGGAGAAAAAATCTTGCAAGCAATCGGCGTCCATTTCCTTTATGTTTTAGTATCTGTCTCGATTGGTTTTGTAGTTGCATTAGTATTGGGAATTCTGTTGTCGCGTGTTCCCAGAATCGCCAAGATAGCATTGCCCGTAATATCCGTCTTTCAGACTATTCCGGGGATTGTTTTTGTAGGTATTCTGTTTCTTTATGTAGGTATGGAACCGGCCACTGTGATAATTGCTTTGGCTATTTATGCCATGTTCCCTATTTTAAAAAACACCTATGTCGGGCTTCTGGAAGTTGACGACAGCCTGATTGAGGCAGCCCGAGGCTGTGGTATGTCCCGCATGGAGCGGCTGATCGAAGTAGAGTTGCCTCTGGCCATGCCTTCGATTATAGGTGGGTTGCGTATGTCCACTGTTTATACAGTCAGCTGGGCGGTGCTCGCATCCATGATTGGACTTGGCGGTCTGGGTGAATTTATTTACATCGGCATTGCCACCAACAACAACGCTCTGATTGTCGCCGGAGCCATACCGGCAGCCGCCATGGCAATAGTGCTGAGTTTGCTGCTTGATTTTGTCAAAAACCGAACCAGCAGAAAGGTGAGTAGCTGATGAATACACAAATTATTTTAGAACATCTTTATATAGTAGTAATATCACTGATCTTTTCGGTGGGCGTAGGTGTTCCGCTGGGTATTGTTACCTATTTAAGCCGACCGTTACGACAACCTTTGCTGTGGATCAGTGAAATTTTACAGACCATACCGGCTCTGGCACTGCTGGGCCTGGTTATGCTTGTAATCGGTGCCGGCAAAACAACGGTGATTATAGGACTTGTGCTTTATTCACTCTTGCCTATAGTTCACAATACCTATCTTGGCTTAGAGAATATAAATCCGGGAATAAAGCGGGCAGCACGCGGTATGGGAATGACAAAAATGGACCGGCTTTTCAGTGTGGAACTGCCGCTCGCATTTCCCATAATATTTACCGGTATTCGTATTGCAACAGTGACCTCTATTGGAGTTGCGGTATTTGCCACTTCTGTGGGCGGCGGGGGACTTGGTTCAATAATTTACCAGGGAATCCGTACCCAAAATATGAAATTAATTTTGTCGGGAACACTCAGTCTAATGGCAATGGCCATCATCTTTGATGGTGGTATGGCCCTGATAGAGAAACGTTTAAACCGGCATGCTAACACATAAAAACCAATGGAAATTCCAGTAAAATATTTGGCCGGACAAAGCACGCTTGCTTTGTCTGAAAATTAGTAAATTCAAGGAGAATGTAATGAGAAAAATGAAAAAGTATTTAAGTATAATTTTAAGCATCGTTTTGATGCTGGTTGTAGTAAGCGCCTGTAACGGTAATAAGGGAGACGCTGATAGTACAATTGTTATTTTTGACGGAGAGTTTTCAGAATCGAAAATAATCCACCAGATGGCAAAAATGCTTGTTGAGGACCATACCGACGCTACTGTTGATATCCGAGATGAAATGTCTCCGGTCAACAGCTACCGGAATTTGGTCAGCGGAGACTGTGACATCATGAACAGCTACGATGGTACCCTGCTGACTACCTATCTTAAAAAGGATGTTCCGGATGTTCCCGCGGACCAAACACTGTACGAGTATGCCAATGAAGTTGCCATGGAACAAGACGAAACCCGCCTGTTGAAAAAAATGGGGCACGAAAATACATACGCCGTTGGAGTAACGGATCAGCTGGCTGAAGATTATGATTTAGACACAATCTCAGACCTGGTTCCCTTTGCATCTGAGCTCGTATTTGGTGCTGAACATGAATTCTTCAGTGAAGAAGGCAGCATGAAGTATAATCCCTTTGTCGATTTTTATAATCTTGAATTCGAAGAAAGCAAAGCGATTGAAATGTCACTGAAATATTCCGCTGTTGAAAATGGAAATATCGATGTAACAATAGTTTATTCAACAGATGGTATGAACAAAAAGGTTGGCCTAAAGGTGCTGGAAGATGACAAGGACTTTTTTGCTGAATATAATTGTGCTCTGCTCGTACGTGACGATCTGTTTGAGCGTTTTGAAGAGATAGCGCCTGATCTGGAACAAGTACTCAATATGCTGGCAGGCCAATTTACCAACGAGATAATGACCGATCTGACCTATGAAGTGGACGTTAACGGGGCTACCCCGGAAGAGGTTGCAAGAGATTACCTGTTGGAGCACGATCTGATCGAAGAGTAATAGGGCCTCGCTCTATGGAATTTCTTTTTTAGGAAAATAAGAATAGTTTAGCCAAAACTATTTTAAAAGCTGACCGGTGTTAAAGCCGGCCAGCTTTTTTAATATCTAAATTTGTTCAAAACGACCGGTAAAAAAGCGCAGCTGCTTGGGTTCGTATGTCCATCTGAGTCCGCGAATATCTTCTTTATGTTTAAAAAGCCTGATAATGGTATCTGCCGCCAAATCCATATGCCGGTATGTGTATACCCGTCGTGGGATGGTGATACGGACGGTTTCCAGCTTGGGAGCATGGTCGAGTCCGGTGTTTTTATCGCGCCCGGCTGAAACGATGCCTCGTTCCATGGTGCGCACACCACCTTCTACATAGATAGCAGCTGCCAAAGCCTGGGCCGGGAATTGAGTCTGTTCCAGATGGGGGCAGAAATTTCTGGCATCCAGGAAAACTGCATGACCGCCGATGGGGCGTACAATGGGCACAGCAGCCTCTTTCAGGCGGTCACCTAAATAGCGTACCTGCTTGACCCGGTGTTCAATGTATTCCTCTTGCATGGCTTCTTGGAGGCCAATGGCCATGGCTTCCATATCCCGTCCGGCCATGCCACCGTAAGATGGCATGCCTTCAAAGACGACCACCAGTTCACGTGCGTCCAGAAAAAGTTCATCGTCATTAAGACACAGAAAACCACCGATATTGGTAATACAGTCTTTTTTGCCGGACATGGTACAACCGTCGGCATAAGAAAACTGCTCGTGCACGATCTCCCGGATTGACTTGTCAGCGTAGCCTTGCTCACCTTCTTTGATAAAGTATGCGTTTTCAACACAGCGGGTGGCATCCATAAAGACTTTGATACCTTGGGTTTGGCAGTATTCATAAACTTCACGCATGTTAGCCATGGAAACAGGTTGGCCGCCGGCCAGGTTTACGGTAATAGCCAAACAGACATAAGCAATCTTGTCCGGGCCTTCTTTGTCGACCAGAGCTTTCAATTTATCAAGGTCTACATTGCCTTTAAAGGGTAAATCAACTTGAGCATCGTGAGCTTCATCACGAATAATATCGTAAAAGATGCCACCGTTAGCTTCCTGATGATAACGGGTAGTGGTGAAATACATGTTTCCGGGTACGAATTGCCCGGGCTTAATGGCTACGCTGGATAAAAGATTTTCTGCTCCCCGGCCCTGATGGGTAGGAATGACATGCTTGAATCCAAACAGTTCTTTAACTGTATCCTCCAGATGCTGCCAGTTTTTGCTGCCTGCGTAGGCTTCATCGCCCATCATCATACCTGCCCACTGCCTGTCACTCATGGCATTGGTGCCTGAGTCAGTGAGCAGGTCGATGTATACATCTTCCGAGCGCAGCAGGAAAGTATTATAGCCGGCTTCTTCAATAAAACGCTGGCGGTCCTCTTTACTGTTCATCCGGATGGTCTCAACGGTTTTGATGCGAAAGGGTTCGGCGGGGTATTGTTGAAAGTTCATAAATAGCCTCCTCGTATTTAGCTTTTTGTTAGTCCTTTCTCTGATCAGTATAAAGGAAGATTAGACAGTTTAAAACCTGGGGAATTTACTCTATCTCCGCCGGTGTGGTTCAGGCATACATTCTCATTCTTTTGTGATATAATTCTGTCAGTTCGTGACATTTATCTTTTTTTGCGGAAAAATATATGTGCACTTTGACCAACCGTATAAAGAGATCAATTTGCCCTTAAAATATAACAATAATTTTTAAAAAGAAAGGAGCAGTTGAGGTGAAGAAATTTGCAGCATTTATCTTGCTGGGTGGCATGGTTTTTACATTGGCAGCCTGTAGTGAAAGCAGACCTGCCGGCAACGACGATACCGGCACCGGCGTTACTGAAAACGACGCTTTTGTTCCCGTTTACAGAGTGGATGTGGAGGAGTTGGATCCAAAGGTTTATCCCGATGATTATCCTCTGATCCCTATTGCAGAATTTGAAGCAGCTTTTGAACTGCTAAGCGATGGCATTGTCGAAGGAAGACTGAAATCTTACCAGGACGTTTATGATATTTTTGGGGTTGACGGAGCTTATTATGAAAATTGTGACAAGCTATACAATGACCAATTATATAAGTATTATGGATGGTACGCGGATAGTGGGGTAAGCATATTCTTAACCTTCAAGTCCGACGGAGAAAGCCTGGAGCCTTTTGCTTACACAGGTAACGGGATTATACCGAAGAGGAGTTAATAAAATGAAACAATATCTTACTGCAAGTAAAAAATTTCTTGCCCTGCTGATAGCTTTGGTTCTGGTTTTTAGTTTGTCAGCCTGCGGTGACAAGGAGAAAAATGGCGGCAAGTCCGATCTTGCTGCGCCGGAGGGCAGATTTACCTGTACTCAAAGGGATCAGGGATTTGGCGATGGTCTGGAGCCGGTTGAAGCTGACGAGTTTATCAGCTTTAATGCCGATGGAACAGGCCTATGGGAATACGCAATGGATTCACCTATTGAATGGAAGCTAAAAGGCGATAAAATCAGTATTGTTGAACTGGTTGGCGATGATAAATATTCTTATGAAGGAAAATGGGATGGTGAAAAGATCCTTTTGAATATTGCCGGATACGAGCGACTATTTGAGAAAAAAGCAGCCACGGAGCCTACGGAAAGCATGCAGACAACTGCACCTGCAGAAACACCGGTTCCCGCTGATCCGAAGATCTCAGCACTTGCAGGTAAATATGAATGCATTGGCGTTGAAATGGATGGTTTCCCCCTGGATGCCGAGGGTGAGTGGCTGGAGCTAAATGCCGACGGTACAGGCAGCTGGTTTTTAGGAGCGGCCGAGGAAGAATTTGAGTGGACGCTGGACGGCGATACGATTGACATTATTTTTACCGCGGATTACGGTTTCCCGGCCACTGTGGACGGAGAAGAAATCATTCTTGATACGGGCGTACTCTACTTTTTTGCTAAAGAAGGAAGTGCAAGGCCTGAACCAACTGAAACTGATCCGGAAACAGAGCCCGGTGAGTCAATCTGGAAGGAGCCTGCAGGCTATATTCAGATTCCAAGTGAATGGTATGGGGTCGCTATTTTCACGGAAGTAGCTTCCGATCATGAAACCCGCTTTGATGTCTGGGGTGTCATTGATGAGGATGGAGTTGGCGGAGCCTATTTCGAACTTTATTATGGCGATGAGGATGAAGCTGTATTGTCCATGTATATTGATGAGAATGATAGTGACTGGCTTTCCCCGGTAATTGGCGATGAAGATGCCTGGCTATTGGACTTGTATCTGACTGAGGATGATGAATGGTATCTCCTGACTATGTATGACGAAGGTGCATTGGAAATAAATTATCTCTATGAAGATGATGAAACGGGATTAACGGATTGTGTCTTCTTTATCCGTGAATACGGCACTGAATGGGACGAAGTAAATGATCCGCTACCTGAGAGCTATGACGATTATGTGGCAGAAATATTAGGTGGAAATAATCTTTAAAAAATAAAATTTAGTTGAAAATTCGTCGTCTTCACCAGGCAGCATATAGGTAATACACAAAGAGAAAGCCGCTGATATCAGCGGCTTTCTCTTATGTAAGGGGAGTTGTATGTCTTCAACTAAAACCTTATGGTTGCATAGCTCCAAAAAGAACCAGCCAGGCCAGCAGGGATTTTGCGACCAGACTCAAGACAATGTAAACTCTTTCGCCGTATAAATAATCTTTCCACTTGCCAACACCGTTGTACTGAAGAATCATGTTGATCGGGAATGTGTTGAAGGCGACAAAATAAGTGCCGACAATGGCCCAGACAAACCAGGGCACCTGGCCAAAGTTACCTGTACCAAACATATAAATAAAAATGGCTACCCAGGGACCGATACCGGCAATAGAACCCCAGACAAAGGGACCCCAATTTATTTTTTTCTTCTCGGCACCGGCATTCAGTTGCTCCATAACCAACCCAAACAGGTTCATCGAAGCGTTGAGTATAAAGATGAGAACCAGCGAGGCGATATCATAGATGCCGAACAAAGTAGCGATCAGTACAATCATAATCGAAGAGCTCAAGGCATATTCAAACCAGCGGAAGCGGTTAATACCCTTTTGCAAATCTTTGAAATATGTTTCGGATCGCAAGACAATCAAACTATGAGCCAGGGCTGAAATAAGCAAGAATGAAGCGACGAGAATGCCAAAGGGCAACTCAAACAATGCTTTGCTCGCTGTTTCCAGTGATTTTGTCTCAGGGTTAAATCGCAGATAGAACTGAGTAATCGTGGGTTGAAATTCTGCTATTTTTTGGATGACAGTTGTCGCCAAAAACAGCATCACCAGACCTTGGGCCAGATGGATTGTACCCATAATTAAATTAAATCGTTTTAATTTTGATAATTTCTCTTCCATAGTATTCTCCATTCAATTTTCCACTTATTGTTACAGTGGCAGGTTGATTATTTTAAAAGAGCAGCTAATCAATTAATACTATAAATTACATTTAATTAAAGTAATAAATATTACGAAAACCTCTCTTTTTTGAAAAATTTGTCAATATTTAAAAGATCCAGCTATCGCTGTTAGCTCTGGTTTTGGTTTATTGTAGCTAATAAGATTTTTTATTGAGCAAGCGTTGCAGCCGGGGACGGTTGAACCGTTGGGTAATAATGCAGGGCAAGTTAATCAGCAAAGCGTACAGCAGCATAATCCATACTACACCCGGCGGGGTAAAGAATCCGAATACCCAAAAAGGAATGATGGCCAGCCAGTGCGTTAATTCACCCCGGACTGATTCGATCAAATATCGATTTAAATGTTCAGGGGAGAAATTTTGGAGATTTCTTTTCCGGAATCCCCTTTTTTTCCATACCGCTCCGCCGTCAGGCAGCCATTGCTTCCATTTTCTCACCCGGAAAAAACGATCGTATATTTGACCTTCTTTTTCAAAAAGGTGTGTTTTGAAAAAGAATGAATCTGGGGACAAGCAGCGATCGGGCAGTCGCAGGCAAAATATGGCTGCAGATACCTGAATAAACATCCAGACTATAAAGCAAAGCAAAATCGTCCAGGTTTCTGACAAATATATTACCCGCACGGTTTGTCTCGTCTTTCGATAGCGCGGCCTTTCCAGCTTGTCTTTAAACCGAATACCTGCTTAAACAAGGAAACAGCGAACACTATTATAAAAGAAAATA
>CAZVVR010000044.1:0-1022 GCA_964630605.1 uncultured Mageeibacillus sp.
CCGCATCTAAATAAAGGGCAAACTGCCTGCCAATACCCGACGATGCACCTGTTATAACAGCAATAGTTGGACTTGTTTGGTCAGATATATTTATTATCATTGCAGTTTTCCTACCTTTTCTGATATTAATCGAACAAATCAGTAGTATTGTAGCAAATTAGAAGAAAGTTTTCCCTCAATAATATTCAACAAGCCAGTATCTTCTCTCGAAGGAATTGAAACTTCGGTTTCACCTTTATGATCTTTGGGTCAGGATTAAATATCCCAACGGCCTGATGCCGGTTTTATCTCAAAACCAATACAGATCTTCAAGAATAAAAAAGCAAACACGTGCGTGTTTGCTTAAATATTGAATAATCTCAGTTTTGGCTTTATACCAGATCTGCCAAAGTAATATTTTGCATGCATTTATCCATAAGCTCTTGCATTTCCTGATAAGCTTCACGAACTTTACAGTCTTCAGTCGCATCACGGCTGCAATAACAATCTGGTTCTAAACATCTGTTAATGCGGGTCGTGGTTTCCATAGCGTTAATTATTTCATACAAACTGATCTCGCTGGCAGGACGGGCAAGATCAGAGCCACCTTTAGCTCCTCGTTTTACGGATACAATACCTGCTTCGCGCAGCTTTTGTATAATAGAAGGTAAATAGTTGCCGGGTATATTCATCTCTTCTGCAATTTTGGTCGTCGACAATACCTTGTTAGACTTTGCAAGTTGGAGCACGGCTCGTATTGCATAATCAGTAGTAATATTTAGCTGCATCAAGCAACCTCCGATAAATATAACATAAAGATATTTTAATTTAACAAAAATTATACATTAAAGTAAAATGCTAAGTTATATATTGTTTTACTCAATCTTAATTTAGTCAATAGATTAAGCTTATGTTAAGATATTTGAAATGTCAAACACAAAATTACTCTATAGTTACCCTAATTTACACAAATATTCCTTGCAGATGTTTTTTGACATTTTTCACCTTCAGCCTTTAAAACTTAATAAGATTTCCCGGCTTGT
>CAZVVR010000044.1:1032-5101 GCA_964630605.1 uncultured Mageeibacillus sp.
AAAATATTTAAAACTATTTCTCAAGGTTTTCGGGACCAAAACTATGAGGCAGTAAAGATGCCAGAGTACTCTTTTCATAGTTCTTGACGGATCGGGCCACATACACCTTCATCCGTCCGTCTGTGAATTCATTAAGAAACTGGCGGCAAATGCCACAGGGGTAAGCCAGGCCCCGCTCTTGCTCGTTTACACCGTCTTTCCAGCCTACAACTGCAATAGCTGTAAAGTGCTGAGCTCCTTCAGCCAGTGCTTGCATTGCTGCGCCGCGTTCAGCACAAATGCCGGCACCAAAAGCGGCATTTTCCACATTGCAGCCAGAAAACACCCGACCATCTGAACAAAGCACGGCCGCTCCAACTTTAAACTCTGAATATGGCGCATACGCTTTATCTCGTGCAGCTATTGCTGCTCGGATTAATGTCTCAATTTCGAGTATACTCAGCTCATTATCTCTCGGTTTAAATTCTGACATAATGCGCCCTCCTAATAACGGAAGCGTGCGGCAATTCTTTTATCCATTTCTCGTACCGTAACCGGAACCATGACCACACTGCCCCCCATTTGGAAACATTCTCGAACCAACTGATCGAAATCTTGTCTTTCTTCGTCGCGATAATCGCAGCGGATATATAAAGTTTCGATTTTGCATTCTTCTGCGGCTTTTTTGATTTCGTCTAGATGCGTTGATGCTTTGCCATCGGCTAATCCTTTAGCCAGGCTCTCCATTCCGCGTTGCAATTTTTCGTTTTGAATGTTTTCGAAAATATTTAGCACCGCAGCTTTCAGACTTTGAGCGTCAAAATCATGAAACGGTTTGCCGAGATCTTCTTTAAGGTATATATCATTTGAAGTTGTAGCATGCCAAACGGACATGTTCTCACTCACTCCTGATAAAATGACAGGTAAACCTTTTTCAACAAAATAAGGGGTTAATTTATCTGAGAGATAACGATAATATTTCTCTTGATCCTTTTCTTTCATATCAGGTGAAGAACGATGACCGTGAAAAGCGGTGCCGCCTTTACCGGCATAGCTGCCAAAATTAACATCTGCATTAGAGTCAAGATCATCATAGAGCTCATCAAAATTTAAGGCACCGTGATCCGTAACTTCAGAGTACCTGGCACCGTCGCCACGGTAAAGATTAAACCGGTCTCTGCTAATATTAAGAATATAATGTGCTGATATATGCTGTTCAGCTGACAATAATGGTAACAGATGCAGAATATCCTGTACTACTACCATGTCATCTACCGGTTCCGATAAATTGTAAATCAACAGTCTTTTCCCATCTCGCAAAAAAAGTGCAAAAGCTTCACTGCGATCATTCCAAAAAACAGTATCATTCTGGAGATCATGCAGAACATCCATTTGCTCTTGCAAAGCTTTGCGATCTAAATGTTTAGATAATTCTTCTTCGGCTTTCCGTATCAGATTTTTAAAGCGGATAGCGTGAGCCCCCGGATCGGAGCCATCATGCGGCGTAGATTGATAAAGTGACAAAACTGTACCACTTTCATCATTCATCTTGCGAATTTTTGGGTGAAGTCTTTCCATAAGTAGCCTTTCTATGATCCCTCTGAACATTAAAGGATCAGATCCTGTAATCTTAATCATTTTAGCAGATTGAGTGATTCTTTTCCGTCACAGCAGCATCTTCCTTGCCCGATCGTTCAATATCAGTTCAGTCGTCTACAAAGCCGGAGCTAATATCTTCATAAAAATTGGCTTTATTAAAACTTATCTTAATTGAAATATTCAAGTTATATTTTTTAAAAATAATTTTTTTGGCATTTCCTGTTAATATGGAGTTATAAACTATTAGCTTGAAAGGAAAGATAATTATGAGTTCACAAACAGCAGCAGGTTACAGTAAAGCAGACGGTCAAACTAATTTAGTCAATATTCTTATGGACAGCGGTAACAGCATTGTGATCGAGCTCGATGAAAAATCAGCTCCGATCACTGTAAATAATTTTCAGAAGCTAGTTTCCGAATCATTTTACGATGACATTATTTTCCATCGCATTATTCCCGGTTTTATGATTCAGGGCGGCGACCCTAAGGGGACCGGAACAGGCGGATCTGATCAGAAAATTAAAGGTGAATTTTCTGCCAATGGTGTAGATAACAAGCTGTCCCATGTGCGCGGAGTAGTTTCTATGGCCCGATCCCAGGCTCCGGATTCTGCCAGCTCACAGTTTTTTATATGTCACGACGACAGTGCTTTTCTTGATGGTAATTACGCTGCATTTGGAAAAGTTGTTTCCGGCATGGAAGAAGTAGACCGTATCGCAACTCTTAAAACCAACAGTAATGATTTTCCTGAGAAACCACCGGTTATGAAACACGTATTTTTTGTAGTAGAAAAAGATGTTTAATTAATTTTAATATCGCCTTTGTCAGTGCCGGATTAACGTAAAAACAGCAATTCCCGGCAAGAATATTCCCGGCACAGACAAAGGTTTCGCCTCTTTAAGAGCATTGTCAATTCTTGACAATGAATCCTGCAAAAGCTAAGCTTTTCTTAGACATGTAACATAAATTTCAGGGGGGAGAATTATGGAACAAAATGATTTTGCAACACGGCAGATTCACCGAGGATCTTTAGAGCGCAAAAACTTCAGACCGCTGGTAACACCTATTTATCAGAGTTCAACCTTTTATTTTGACAGTGTTGAACAGGGCGCAGCATTGTTTGCAGGCGAAGAAGACGGATATTTTTATACACGTATTGATAATCCAAATCAGAGAGAACTGGCAGCACGCTTAGCAAACCTGGAAAACGGCGAAGCCGGGTTAGTGTTTGGTTCCGGCATGGGAGCAATCAGTTCTATGTTTCTGTCACTGGTCAGCAGCGGTGATCATGTTATCGCCAACAAAACTCTTTACGGCTGTACTTACGAATTGTTAAATCAAGGATTTCCGCGTTTTAATATCGGCGTAGATTTTGTCGACCTGAGCCAGGATGATATTGGCAAATATCTTCGGCCGGAAACGAAAATAGTCTATATTGAAAGTCCCGCTAATCCCAATCTTAAAATAGCAGATATAAAACAGCTCGCTTCTGCTGCACACACCTATAATCCCGAGATCGTAGTTGCCGTGGACAATACTTTTGCCACACCTTATTTAGAGCAACCTTTAGATCTCGGCGCTGATATCGTTGTTCACTCGGCTACTAAATATCTAAATGGCCACGGAGATGTGGTAGCCGGAGCTGTTGTCTCTGACGCAAAAACCATTAAATTAATCGCAGAAAACGGTCTGAGATATTTAACCGGATCAGTTTTAGGACCGTTCGAATGTTTTCTGATCTCCCGCGGGCTAAAAACACTCGATCTGCGTATGGAAAAACATTGTTCTAATGCTCAAACAGTAGCAGAATTTCTGGAACAAGATCCCAGAGTAAAAAAAGTCTATTATCCCGGGCTCGCATCTCACCCAGGTTATGAGGTCACTCAAAAACAAATGAAATTGCCCGGTGCAATGATCTCATTTGAGTTGGATGGAGATAAAGGTGAATGTGCCCGTTTCGCAAACAATTGCAGACTTTGCCGCCGCGCTGTATCTCTCGGCGATGCGGAGACATTGATTCAACATCCCGCCAGCATGACCCACAATGCTTATAGCCCGGAGGCTTTGGCTGATGCCGATATTTCAGAGAATTTGCTCCGGCTTTCGATAGGCCTGGAATCTATTTCTGATATTGTCTCGGATCTGAAACAGGCACTGGATTTGTTCGCCGGCTAGATAGTTTAGACTCAAGCTCACAAGGAAAGTGGTGTCCGCACTCAAACGGACGCCACTTTTTTATGCTTTTTCAAGCTTAATATTCTTCGTACTGCAACTTGTATAACACCTTAAACAATCCATCACGGGCAAGCAATTCTTCTCTTGTCCCCTGCTCTGCTATTTTTCCTTTATGCATTACAATGATTTTATCCGCATTTGCAATAGTAGAAATACGGTGGGCAACAGCGATCAGACTGTTATTTTCAGACATTTTGCTGATCGCATCCTGGATTAAAAGCTCTGTTTCAGTATCTATATTGGAAGTAGCCTCGTC
>CAZVVR010000044.1:5111-8843 GCA_964630605.1 uncultured Mageeibacillus sp.
TCCAAGATTAACAGAGACGGTTTGGATGCTATGGTGCGGGCAAAGGATAACAGCTGTCTTTGTCCGGATGACAAAATACTAGCTCCTTCCATAACATCTTCTTCAAAGCGGTGAGGCAATTTGTCAATAAACGAATCAGCATTAACAATTTTTGCAGCTTGCCTCACGTCTGCATCAGATACTTCAGGGCGGCTCAAACTGATATTATCCATAACACTGCCGGAATAAAGAAAGACATCCTGCTGTACGACACCAATAGCTTTCCTGAGCTGTTTTAAATCGTAATCTCTTATATCAACATCATCGATCAGGATCTGACCCCGATCAATATCATAAAAACGGCACAGAAGATGCATTATCGTTGACTTGCCGGCACCGGTTGCTCCAACAAAAGCAACAAACTCGCCCGGCTCTACAGTAAAAGAAACATCTCGCAAAACCCACTCGTCGTCTTTGTAGGCAAACCAGACATTTTTAAACTCAATCTTCCCTTTTAAGCCTTTCTCAGAAACAGGCACAGATCCGCCAATATCCTCTTTTTCCTGATCCAGCAAATTAAAGATACGGTGCGAAGAAGTCATGGCAGCCTGAATAATATTAAAAGTCTCAGCCAGTTCCAGAATTGGTTGAAAAAAACGTTGAATGTAATCGATAAAGGCATAGAGAATACCAAAAGTAATTATTCCTTCCAGATGACTACGCCCTCCGAACCAAATTAATCCAGCGATTCCCAGAGATCTTACTATTTCAATAAAAGGGCGGTAGGTTGCATAGTATTGAACCTCTTTACGACTTAAATTTAAGTACTCCTGATTAGTCTGATCAAACTCTTCTCCAACCTGCTTTTGCCTGTGGAAAATCTGAATAGTGCGCATACCTGATATATTTTCTGATAGTTTTGTATTAATCATGGAGAGAACACGGCGCTGTGCAAAGTAAACTTTCCGAATTACCCGGCGAAAAATTACTGAAACAATAATAATCGCAGGAGTCAGGATCATAACATACGTCGCCAGCCGCGAATTCATACTGTACATTATCACAACAATACTGATCAAAGTTATCAAGCTGCGCAAGATTGCTGTCAACACAGACGTAAACATTTCGTTTAGCGTTTCTGTGTCATTTGTTATTCGTGTAACCAAGCTTCCCTGAGGATAATGATCAAAAAATGTCATGGGAAGTTTCAGAATGTGATCATAAAGCTCCTGTCTAATCGTTCTTAGAATTTTTTGCCCTGTTTTTTGCAACATATAGGCCTGTCCGTATCCTGATAAAAAAGCTGCCAGCACAGTAGCCAGATAAATTAACGACATTTGCGTGGCCCCGCCCAGTGCCAAGGTATGCTCAGCTTGGCTGCTGGCAGGATCCACTAAAACAGAAATATTATTATCAATTAAAAGTTGAATCAAACGGGGCTGGGCCAAAGTAACACCTACTGTAATAATTATTAATAAAAAGATTACAGCAAATTGTTTGTAGTATGGAGTAGCGTAGTTATAAAGACGTCTCAAAGTTTTGCGATCAGGTTTAATCGTCTTGCCATTTTGATCATCTAAATGCTTGTAATTACCTTGTGCCATTTAAAACCCCTCTCCGTCTTCTTTCAACTTGCTTTCGAGCAACTGCCTTTGATACAGACGGAAATAAAAACCACTTTCATCTTTCATGAGTGCCCTGTGGTCTCCGCGTTGTGAAATAACACCATTTTCCAGCACCAATATTTGATCGGAACGCTGAACTGTTGATACACGCTGACTAACAACAATCAGACTGCGTTCCAGTTTACCCAGATGGTCTAAAATATCTTTTTCAGTGTTAGTGTCAACAGCAGAAAGTGAGTCATCCAAAACTAAGACTTGTGCATCTTGATAATAAGCGCGGGCAATTGCAAGACGTTGTTTTTGACCTCCCGACAAAGTCACGCCGCGCTCCCCTACCCAACTTCTGTATTTATCAGGCATAGCTTCGATGTCGGATTTAAGCTGCGAAAATTCTGCAGCTTCTTTTACTTTTGACAAATCATAGTCTTCATCACCACTAAAGGCGATGTTGCCGGCGATAGTACGCGAAAACATGAAACTTTCCTGTTCGACAAAAGCTATCTTGCTGTATAGTTCCTCAAAAGATACATCTCTCACATCAACCCCATTAAGAAGAATCTGCCCGGAGGTGACGTCATAACGCCGCAGGAGCAGTTTTAAAATAGTACTCTTTCCTGTTCCTGTGCGTCCCAAAATTGCCAAACTTTCATTAGCTTCCAGAGTAAAATTTATTCCTTCCAAAACCCAGGGCAAATTGCTGGCATAACGAAAATACACATCCTTAAACTCGATTTTAAGACCTCTGTTATCATCTGTTTCATCTATTTTGACCGGTTTAGCCGTCTGCTTAACTTTGGCTTCGGCTGCGAAAATTTCATTTATTCTCCCCATGGAAGCTATGCCTCGCTGAAAGCTATTTACTACCATACCGATTGCTATTAAGGGCCAGACCATCAGGCGCAGATAGTTAAGTACAGCTATAAAATCACCCAGAGACAAGTTTCCCCCTACCATACGCCGGATACCAAAGAGAATAAAGATCACTAAAGCAATGCCGGATATAAATTGGATCAGGGGATCAAATAGTGCACTCATACGCAGCATTCTCATAGTTTTTGTCTGATAATTTTTGTTAATTTCCTCAAAAGATCCGGAACGATTTCCTTCTATGCCAAAAGCTTTTATGCTGTTGATACCTGAAACATTTTCTTGTACTTCGGTTGTCAGTTCTGAAAAAGTATCCTGTACAGCTCGGCTGCGACGCTGCAGAGGTTTAGACATACTAAACACTACAACCGTAATAAAAGGCAGGGCCAACAGAGCAACCATTGCAGTCTGAAAGCCTACAGTGTATATCATCATGGCAACAGTAAAAAGAGACATGAAAACTGCATCAACAATCATGATAATGCCACCGCCCATTGAGTTGCGCACCATAAGTACATCATTAGTCACATGAGCCATTAAATCGCCTGTGCGACGCTGATTGAAAAAATTGTCATCCAGTCTTAGGTATTTTTTAAATAATTTATCCCGCAGCCAATATTCCAGTCGCCTGGCAGTGCCAAAAATGTATACGCGCCAAAAATAACGTCCTGCCGCCACAGCAAGTCCCAAAAACAAGATTGCCAGAGCAGCCTGTCTGATGCGCTCCGATGTTAACTCACCAAACTGTGCCCAGTCAGCAAATATACGCAAAACCTGCGGCACCAAAAGATTGGCTGCGTCAACGAAAAGCAACGCAATAATGCCAAGAATATAACGCCATTTGTGTTCACGTATAAACGGTAAAATTGTTCGGTATTCTCTCATGTCTTCTTTGTCCCTGAAACATTTTACATGCCGCATCTGATATTGCAGCATATATTTTTAAATAAAGAAAAGTCTGTTACATAAAACTGCGCTCCGGAAACCCAAAGCGCAGTTTAATTTTTACTTCTCAAATATATCAAATTACATTCTTTTTGTACATTATTCTCGAAACACCAACAGTAACTGCCACGCTGATTGGAATCAAAATGCTGATTGCACCTGAAAGAGAAGGTTCGATCAAAAAGATAACTATCATTAAAGCTACCGGTGCCACTGCAATTTTCCAGTTTTTAGCTAAAAACACAATGGCCAAACCACCAAAAAGCGCCGGTAAAACGTTTGCAAACGCCGGTGCGAGTGCAGGCGACTCCAAAAT
>CAZVVR010000045.1:0-8745 GCA_964630605.1 uncultured Mageeibacillus sp.
AACTGTTCTTCCAGGTCACCAACCGTAAGTATAATTAATTCTGAAATTGTCGCCATCAGTATCTTCCTTTTTATTGGGCAAATTTTAACTTTATAATCTAAAAAATTTCTAGCTTACATTAAGAGCCGTCGCCGGGGTTTTCAGCATTATCAGAACTTCCAGCCTCTGGCTCTCCGCCATCAGCGCTGCTTCCCGGATCGGGCGCAGCTGCGTCATTGTCAGCCTTTGTTGTAGCTTCTGCAGTTGCAGACGCCTCAGTTTCTGTTGGAGCTGCTGTTGTCTCAGTAGTTGAATTTGTGTTACCCTCGTCGTCTTCAACTGTCGGATTTGTATCTGTATCCTTATTTCCACTAAGATTGCTTTCAGTTATTACTGTTGTACTTTTTTGAGGTGTGCTGTCAGTCGCCGTAGTAACCACAACTTCTAAGCCGCCTTCTATATTTACATTTCCGTAACTATAGGTTCTTCGCACTGCCGGACGTGCATCTGCAACAACAGTGTTAACTGCACTGGCAGAAGTTTCAGAAACATCCGTTTGGGTGGGGCCGGTTTTCGTTTGTTTCGTGGGTTTTGATTTTTCATGAGTGGTATTTTCAGATTCGTCAATTTCATCAAAAGGAACACTTGCAATAATCTGGCCTGCCTCTTCAGGCTCCAAAATTACACCAGCTTTGGTCAATTTGTTGGCAACCAGAAAGGCAAAAACAATAATCAAAACACCACAAGCCGCAACTATTGTGATGTATGCGCGTTTTACTTTGTCGCGCAATTCTTTGTCCTGTTGCGTTTCCCCTGTTTTTCTTACTTTATTTTTGGTTTTTGAAACTTTTACTTTATTTCTTTGCGGTTCCCGTGATTGACTCATTCCCATACGCTCCTGACTAAGTCATTACAGTTTGCTGAATTAAACTTAATAATAACATACGAAAAAGTGCGTCTGTTTGCCTGAACATTGCATAATAAAGGCAGATATTCCTATCCACAGCCTAAGAAGTACGCTTCCAGGTTTTCGGGGATAGAGAAAGTAGGATCGGCAGGAGCTCTAAGCGCCCAGCTATCATAAAAAAAGTCAGAGTCAGCTTAGTGAAATCATTGAACTGAGAAAAATTTGAAGTGGGACCTGCGGAACCCATACCCGGCCCTACGTTGTTAAGAGCAGTCGCAGCTACCGAAAAGGATGTCATCAGATTTTCACTGTCAAAAGATACCAGAAAAGTTCCCAGACCCAAGAGCGCTAAATAAATGCACAAATAACGTAAAACAGAGTGCTTTGTGCTCTCGGACAGGATCTCACCATCCAGCCGTAAAGAGGAAATTTGCCGCGGATCACGTGTTTTTGTTATTTGTTCACGCAGAGATTTAATATAAACAGAAACACGGGAAATCTTTAGGCCTCCAGCGGTAGAACCTGCTGAGCCACCGATCATCATGACCATTAATATCAAAATCTGACTCGCCAGCGGCCAGAGCGTGTAATCTGTCGTGGAGTAGCCGGTAGTGGTCATATGTGAACTAACAGTAAAAAATGAATATTCCAATAACTGGGCGGGCGATTCGTTTAAACGCAAATTTGTAAAAAAGACTGTCAGAGCCACCGTCAGATATATGCCCAAATACCAACGCAGTTCCTCACTTTTCAAACCCTGCCTGATACCTCGGGTCAGACTCACAAAATAAACTTGAAAATTAACACCGAACAAAAGCATGGCAATAGTCAAAACCCAATTGATATAAGAACTATTATAATGAGATATGCTGGCATTTTTGTTGGAAAAACCTCCGGTACCGGCAGTGCCGAAACCATGAATAATTGCATCAAATAATGGCATATCACCCAAATACAGCAATAATATAGTAATTATGGTCATGACAAAATAAATGGCATAGAGGATAGTGGCAGTGGTGCGCAGGCGTGCTGCCAGTTTCCCAAAACTCGGACCCGGCATTTCTGCCTTCATTATGTTTACTGAATCAGCCGAACCTGACGTAATAACAAAAGCAAAAACCAACACACCCATACCGCCCACAAAATGGGTAAAACTGCGCCAGAAAAGATTAAAATGTGCCAGTGATTCAATATCTTGCAGAATGGTCGAACCCGTTGTAGTAAAGCCCGATGCTGACTCAAAGAAAGCATCAATAAATCTGCTTATCTCTCCGGTCAGTTTAAAAGCAAAAGCACTGGCCAAAGAGATCAGCAACCAGGTGAGAAAGGTAATTATCATTCCCTCGCTGGCACGTAAGCGTAATTTTTCGGGTTTATTCAAGGTCATCATAGTCGCAATCAAAAAAAGAATAACTGCGACCAAGCCAAAACTCTTCAGAGCAGCCAGCGTCTCATTATAAAATAAAGCAACAACTATTGGCAGCAGGAAAAAGGCTGAACAAATTTGAAAAATACGACCCAGGACAAAGCGGACAGAACTATAATTCAATCTCAGACTCCCGTAATATCATCCAAATCTGCCAGACGCTTTCCGGTGCAAACCACAATGACACGATCTCCTGCGAGAATCATATCCTTCCCGGTCGGGAAAATTATTTCCTGGCCCCTCATAATACAGGCCAGCCGCAATGACGGCCGCAATTGCAACTCTATTAAGGTTTTTCCCAGAACCTTACTTTGGGGACTGGCGATAAATTCCATCGCCTCCACCCTGCCGTCAGCGATACGGTAAAGTGCTTCCACTGCCGAACCTTCCACATTTTCCATCGCCCTGATGGCACGTACAACCTGATCCGAAACGATATGGTGCGGTGTCAGAATATTTTGCAAATTTTTATCATCTAGAATTTCCAGAAGGCGGACACGGTTTATTTTTGTAATCGTTTTACGAACACCCTTTTGCGAAGCAAATAATGAGGCCAAAACATTTTCCTCATCAATGCCGGTTAAAGAAATAAAGGCGTCAAAATGTTCCAGGCTGGATTCTTCCAGAACCTGGTGGTCTGTACCATCTGCACTGAGAACATCAACCCAGGGATAATTCATATAAACCAACTCTGCTAAATCCCTGTTTCGCTCAATAATTTTAATTCGGAATTTCTGCTTGCCCATCAATCCCAAAAGCCAGTAAGCTATAGCTCCGCCGCCTAAGATCATGACATTTTTTATCGTGGGATGATGTGTATTGGTGCGTGCATAAAAATCCTGCAAAGTATTGACTTCACCAGTTACATGAATTGTATCTCCGGCTTGGATTACACTGGTGCCGTCAGGAATAAAGACTTGTTCCCCCCGCTGAATTACACAGACCATCAGATTGTCACCACAAACGCGTCTGAAATCCAATAAGCTTGAATTAGCCAGCAGACTACGCCGTGGCACCCGCACTGCAACTATGTGGACTTTGCCACCAAAAAAAGTTTCTACACTGGTGGCAGCAGGATAGCGTAACATCCGCATTATCTCTTGTGCAGATTCCAGATTGGGATTAATCAGAGCTGTAATGCCCAGTGCCTGTCTGACAAAGGAAACCTCGGGCGAATAATCATGATTGACCACCCGGGCGAAAGTTTTCTTTGCGCCCAGTTTTTGTGACAACAGAGCTGC
Source organism: uncultured Mageeibacillus sp. (assembly GCA_964630605.1). Taxonomy (GTDB): domain Bacteria; phylum Bacillota; class Clostridia; order Saccharofermentanales; family DTU023; genus DTU032. The sequence goes on from CAZVVR010000045.1 coordinate 3,554, forward strand.
AATAAGGTTAATCTCATCAGAGCCGGTCATTGTCAAAAAAGCGTCGCATTTGTCGACTCCGGCTTCCAGCAGAGTAACGTAATTGGCAGCGTTACCCACTATGCCTGAAAGATCGTAATCTTCGATCACGGTTTCCAGAGTTTCTTCTTTTTTCTCTATAAAAGTAAGATCGTGGCCTTCTGCCACCAGTTCACCGGCAATGCTGCGGCCATATTTACCCGCACCAGCAATAACGATTTGCATTAATACGCCCCCTCGCGCAGTTACAATCAGCAAGCGTGCTCTCAGAATAATAGCTATTCTAGCACATCTAAGCCGGCTAATCTGCTATTCTGATTTTTAGAAACAAGTAAAGAGAGAACCGTCAATGAGCTTATATGCCAAATTAATAGACCCGACTGACGCCGAGCAGGTAGAATCACAACGGCGTTTGCTGGACTCTGCCGGGATTCGTCTGGATCCTCTGATTGATTGGTCGCTGGCTTTATATGACGGCGACAAGATGCTGGCGACAGCCTCTTGTTTTCGCTATACCTTACGCTCTATAGCTGTTGATAATGAACATCAGGGATTAGGAATGATGGCGCGGCTGATCACTGCTGTGGAAAAGGAAGCCACCCGACGTTCACTTGATCGTTTGCTGCTCATATCCCAGCCTGAAGACAAACATCTTTTCTCTGCTGTGGGATTCACCAGCCTGGCCGAAAGCCGCCGCGGAGTTGCGATCATGGAAAACAGTTCCCAGCATTTTCCTGATTTTTTAAAAAAACTGAAAGCTGACTTGTCTGAAATCACTTTAAATGAAACAGCCACGCCCCGGCGTGCTGCTATCGTCATGAATGCAAACCCTTTTAGTCTGGGTCACCGTTTTTTGGTGGAAACAGCTTTGCGGGAATGTGATCAGCTTTTGCTGCTGGTACTTTCCGACGATCCCCAATACGGCTTCGGGTTTGAACACCGTTTCGAAATGGTTAAACGCGGCTGTGCTGATCTGCCCCGGGTTCTGGTAGCGGCCAGCGGACCATATGCTGTGTCAACAGCCAGTTTCCCATCCTATTTTTATCCGCCCACAGCAGTGGATGAAAATTCACAATTGCTAAATGACGAAGCTGAACTGGATGCCGCACTCTTCGTTTGTATCGCAAATTATTTAAATATCAGCAAACGTTTTGTCGGAAGTGAGCCCGGTTCCGACATCACTAATTTTTATAACCAGGTCTTGAGCCGGGAGCTGGTTTGCTCCGGCCTGCAGCTGCAAATAATTGACCGGCTGTCTATAAACGGAAAAGCCGTCAGCGCCTCCAGCGTGCGCAATTTCTTAGACGCGGGCGATTACAATGCTGCAAAAAAACTGGTGCCGGCTACGACGTGGAACTATCTGAAACATCTTTATCCAATCGATACAGCATCGGGCACTGAAAACTGAATTCATGCTTCTCCGCCAAATCCAAAATTGACATGTTGATCTGGTTGCGTACTTGCAACATCTCATCAAAGCCGGGAGGGGTATAGAAAAACAGCGACAGGTGCGCACCCTCAAGTGGCAATTCTGAAAAATAAACCGTGTATGTATCGGGCTGAATGTCTTTATGTTCGGACAGGATCTTGATCACGTCCTGACGAAAAGCTTCCATGCGCTCAAAAGACAACGTCCAGGGCAAAGTCATTTTCAACTCCACTCGGCGGTTCTCGCGCAGGCTGGTATTGGAAATAATGCCGGAAGCCAGTTTATCGTTCGGAACCGTCACGACCGATTCATCAATAGGCCGAATCCTGGTTGATCTCAGACCAACGGAAAGAACAGAGCCTGAAACATCCGGAGTGTCGATCCAGTCGCCGACCTCAAAAGGTTGGTCAAAAAGAATCATAAGACTGGCAAAAGCATTAGCTAGTGTATCTTGGGCAGCCAGAGCAATGGCGAGACCTCCGATGCCAACACCAGCTATAATACCGGAAAGATTTTTCACCCAAAAAGAAAGGATAACAAAAATTCCTATAGCCACGACTGCCACTCTGATAGTTGAAGCTAAAAGACTAATGGCATTGGCGGAAACTTTAGTTTCTTTTTCTTCACTTTCTTTAATCATAACCATGCTAAAGACTGTTACAACACTGATTAATATCCAGAAAGCAATCATGGCCGCTGCCGTGTCTGCCAATTTTATTAAAAAAGAGAAATAGGGATCAGGAATAATTTCCACCTGGCGCAGTGCCGTATTAAATACAATCACCGGCAGCAAAATACCCAGTGGACTGATCAGTTGCTCGCGCATATGCAGGTAAAGTTCATAATTTCTTTTGCGGTAACGCCCAAGAATTATGTGCCAAAGAGCCTTACCGATCTGCTTGTGAAAGATCAGTAACACCAGCCCGATCACCAGTAAAATAATAACTTCAAGCAGCCAGTTGGGTTGGTCTGTAAAGAAAGATAAAATATAACTCATAGATGAAATCTCAACTCCTCTAAAGTAAATATAACTTATATTTAAACTTATTCTAAAATTATAGCACTATCGGGAAAAGGGTTCAGCTGCTCAAGATAGAGTTGATTTTCAAGCGCAGTTTTTCGCGCTCCAGTAAATGTTCTGTTCCGGAACTGGCTTTAAACCTGGGAATTTCCAGCGAGGAACTCATGTGCGAAGGCAGTTCTCCTTTGAGAACGTAAAGGCGGTCAGCTAGTAATATTGCTTCTTCAACACTGTGCGTGATCAGGAGAATAGAAAGCCCCAACTCTTCCTTATGCTCCAGAAGCCAGGCATAGAGATTTTCCCGGGTCATAGCATCCAGTCCAGAAAAAGGCTCATCCAACAACATCAGTTCCTGAGAATAAAGCCAGGTACGCAGCAGATTACAGCGCTGGCGCTGGCCTCCGGACAAAGTCGCCGGCCAGCGGTCCTCCAGACCTTCCAGCCCAAAAACAGGCATATATTTTCTAGCGGTCATCCGAGCTTCTTTTTTTGACACAGAGCGTAAAATCAGAGGAAGAGCGATATTATCCTGAACAGTTTTCCAATCGAGCAGTAAATCTTTTTGCATCATATAACCAACACGGGCATGCCTTTCAATCTGACCACTGTCAGCAGTATCCAGACCCGCCAGAAGATTAAAAAGTGTTGATTTGCCGCTGCCGCTTTTACCAAGTATAGTAACTATCTCCCCGCGATACAGTTCGAGCGAGACATCTTTAAGCACGGAAAGATCATCATAACTTTTATCAATATGTTTACCTGACAGTAAAAGATCACTCATGGTTTTTCCCTATTCTTCCGGCAAAAAATCAGTTGTATATGCAGCCTTAACATCGATATCATTTTCAAGAAGATTGTGCTCTTTCATCCAGAGGGCAAAATTTTCCCAGCGTTCAGCCGTCATAGACCCCCATGCCTCGGCAGATTTTTTATTTTCACGGTTTAGCCACTCCTGACTTGCTTTCAACAAATCCGGGTCCAGTTCGGGAGCTGCCTCGATTAACACTTTTACTGCGGCATCCGCATCTGCGATTGCGTCCAGAAATCCACGGCGGCTGGCACGCAAAAACTTCTTTACAAGATCCGGCTCTGAGTTAATCAAATCATCACTGCTGATCAGTACCGGTGAGTAAAAATCCAGCCGCTCGTCAATATCGCCCAAAAGAATGAAATTTATAGGATAATCCTGAAGCTCACAGTTAACTCCGTCCCAGCCGTAATAGATCCAGGCAAAGTCCGCTTCAGTTTCCATGCTGGCAATAAAATTGGATGCAGATTGGTTGATTATCTTCACTTTACTGTAATCCGCATTATCTTTTTCCATTAAAGAGCGTACAAATGCCAGCTCCAATTCCGTACCCCAACCGCTATAAGTTTTTCCTTCAAAATCTTTAGGTGTTTCAATTCCACGATCCAGAGGCGATGCAAAGCCCGAAGTATTATGCTGCAATAGAGCAGCTACAGCTTTAACAGGGATTTCGGCAGCAGAAGCCCTGGCCTGCAAAACTTGTTCCTGCGATGCAATACCAAAGGCAGCTGTGCCATTGGCAACCATCTCGATAAAATTCATGTCAGATTCACGGAAAGTAACATTTAACCCTTCTTCCGCATAATAGCCGCGTTCCTGGGCCAAAAACAATCCGCTATGGTTGGTATTCGGAGTCCAATCCAGTGCAAATGTCAGCTCACGCAGCTCATCCTCCGGCTTGTCCGCAGGAGCACACGACGGCAAAAGCAACAGCAGACTTATCAGCAATAACATCGCTTTCATAATCCAATTCCGGCTTATTTCTCTAACTATCTGTCTAAAAAACATAATTCCTCATTCTCCGATCCATGCTTCAGCACAATTTGTCGCCTGCATAATCTGGTGCCTGCATAGAATCGTGCCTGGCACCAAACTATGCAGACAGCTGAATCTCAAATATCAATTTGCGTCAATTATTCTGTCGTATTGACTTCTGCCAGGGCATAGTAACGCGTTCCAGCAATATTACAATTCCATAAAAAGCGAGGCTCAATACTATTATCAGTATTACTGCGGCAAACATACGGTCGAATCGAAATGACCTTTTGCTACGCAGCATTAGTATACCCAGCCCGTCTCCTCCACCCGACCATTCAGCCAAAACTGCTGCCATTACGCTGTAAGTAGCAGAAATGCGCAAGCCGGAAAAAAATTGCGGCATACTGGCCGGGAAAAGAACATGACGCATTGTTTCCCAGCTGCCGGCTCCCATGGTCTGCATCAATCTCAGAAGATCCCGATCAACTGAACGCAGCCCCCTGAAGAGACTGATTGTAATTGGAAAAAAACAGGTCAAAACGACGACAAACAAGCGTGGTAAATCGCTGTATCCAAATATTAGAACTATTACAGGTGTTATTATCATTGTGGGAATTGTCTGTGAAGCCACGACCAGAGGATAGAAAATCCGATATACAATTTTAAAACGATAAATTAAAAGAGCGAAAAGCACGCCGGCAAATATGCTCAGCACAAAGCCTAACAAAGCAATTTTCACAGTCTGGATTATATGTGGGCTGAAAAGAGACATATCTCTGCCCAAAGATTGGAAAACATCACTCGGAGCCGGCAAGACAAAACTTTTCAAAATGCCACTGTCTGATAAAAACTGTAAAGCTAAAAGCAATACAATAATAAATAGCAAAGGCGGCAGCAGTAAGTTTAGCACACGGCCCAGCCAACTTAGAGAAGATTTT
>CAZVVR010000046.1:0-8734 GCA_964630605.1 uncultured Mageeibacillus sp.
AATGAGCTAGTAAAAGTTTAAGGTTTTTACAGCAGAGAAAAAAAGCGGCGAATTATTCGCCGCTTTTTTAGTTAAAACAATATGCAAGGTTTTTGTTATCATGTTATGAATGCGGTTACAGCAAGTTCTCAAATTAAGATTGAATTTGAAAGGATAAAAGGTTTCGTTTTGAGCAAATTTCGAAATAAGCGAGTTGTGCTGACACTAGTACTGGCTTTGTTGTTTTGTTTACTTCAGCTTCCTGTTGCCTGTAACAATGAAGAAAACCCCTTGCTGGGTCTGTGGCAGCTGGAAAGAGGAAACATGGACGTTGCTCATGGTAAAGGCATAACCCTGCTGGAGTTTAAATCTAACGGTGAAATAGAAATATCGGCTGAAATTCCACTAGATTCCGAAAAAGCAAACGTAACAGGTGAATTTAAAACTGTCAAATATCACACGATTGTCATAAAATATGAATTTCTTTCGCAAAATAAGCTTGCTCTTTCAACCAAGCAATTGGGTAAAACCATAAAAGAAGAGGCTGGCTTTTTTCTGGAGGCAAATCATTTGACAATCAACGGAGAAGAATCCGGCACTCTTATTCTCATTCGTCGCTAAACGAAAAACTGTGATCAGGATTATCGGAAGAAAAACGAGGTTTACAGGTGGAACAAAGTAAAAAAGCACATCTGATGCTGTTTATCACAGCTTTTCTGTGGGGCATGACTTTTGTCGCACAATCAGCCGGAATGGAGCATATAGGGCCTTTTACCTTTAACGCCCTGCGTTATAGCATTGGAGTTCTTGTTTTGATTCCTGTGATTATATATCGTAAGGTAAATTTTGATCGCAAGTTCTTTAAAGCTGCTCTCATTATCGGGTCACTTTTATTTATTTCCAGTTCTTTGCAACAATTTGCCTTGCAGACAGCAAGTGCAGGCAAGGCGGGTTTTATCACCAGTTTGTACATAGTTTTTGTTCCTATTATCAGTCAAATGTTTGGAAAAAAAGTAAGTTTGCGTTATTGGATGGCAGTAGTTATAGCTGTCGCCGGCTTGGTTTTGATGACTTTGGGGGATGCGGGCAAATTCACTGTTTCCGATGCACTCCTCTTGCTTGGTGCTGTCGGCTTTAGTTTGCATATTATTGCCATTGCAAAATATGCCGGTGAAGTTGATCCCATTGCACTTAGCGCTTCACAATTCTTGCTGTCTGCAGTTTTATCCTTTATACCTGCGTTGATCTTTGAAAGTATAGAACCGGTTTTGATTAGACCCGCTCTGTCGGCTATTCTTTATGCCGGTGTCTTTTCCTGTGGTGTGGCCTATACTTTACAAATAGTTGCGCAAAAGAACAGTCAGCCCACTGTCGCCTCTATGATTATGAGCCTGGAAGCTGTTTTTGCAGCAATCGGCGGTGCGCTTATCTTGAGTCAAATGCTGAGCCTGCGTGAAACCCAGGGCAGTATCCTGATGCTTGCCTCTGTTTTCTATGTGCAATATCTGGAAAATAAAGAGAATAAGAAATCCCGCAAACTAAGCGTAGACAATGATGAATATTCTCCTGTTCGCGATGAATCAGAACTTTAGTTTTGTAAATCTTTATAAGTTTCAGCGCGCTGCAATAATGCGCTTTTTTTATTAGCCAATCCTTCGCAGAGCACAGCCTCATAAAGTCTGTTTAAAGCTGTGCCGACAGATTCGCCCCGAAAGCCCATAGCAATCAGATCGTGTCCGTCTATAGCCAGAGATTTGAGACCCTGCAAGTTGGCGGCCTGTAACTCCAAATCAATTTCGCGGAGCTTTTTTATCTGTGTATCCAACTAACCCAATAATTTTTTCAATTTTAATATATCCTCAAAGCTGCGATCTGCTGCAGCGAGCTTTTGACGTACAGCATCAACTGAAATCTTAGTAGCCGTAATAGATTTGGCACTGTAACCGCTCAGCAAAACAAGTTCTTCGGTCATTTTTTTTGAGCATTTTAAACGCCGGCAGATAGAGGCAGCCTGATCCGGAATTGGCCCGGAAGCTGTTTTTTTCTCCAACTGAAAAACAGCAGCCAGATAAGCTAATCTCTCAACAAACAATTGAGAAAGCTGGTTCAGCTGAGGCAGATATTGATCCCGGAATTCGCTGTTTGCAAAAAAATTAAATTCAGGCAAAAAAACAGCAATCACCTGCCAGTATTTGTCTATAACCTGAACAGCATAGTTAGCCGTAAGCAGGCGTGAAAACTCAACATACAGCCTTTCGGGTGCAACAAATAACAGGCGCTGCTGCTTGTCTAAAAGAGCTTTTTCTGTGTGGTTTTCAATGCTAAAACCCAATTCTGCAGCCAAACGCAAAGTACGCAGAATACGCAAGGCATCCTCCTGAAACCTTTTTTCAGGTTGGCCAACAGCTTTTAAAATTCTCCTTGCAAGATCTTTTTGTCCGCCATAGGGATCTACTATCCCGTTTTTTGGATGCCAGGCCATGGCATTGATTGTTAAATCGCGGCGGGCCAGATCTTCAGTAAGTGAGTTGGTGAAAGCTACCTGATCAGGATGACGGGCATCGCTGTATGTAGATTCCACGCGAAATGTGGTGACTTCAAGATGAAAATTTACTTTGTCCGCAGCTGGGAGGATCAAAGTGACTGTCCCATGTTCGATGCCGGTATCTATCATCCTGAAATTTGAAAAAACCCGATGTATTTCTTCGGGAAGAGCTGATGTGGCAAGATCCAAATCTGAAATTTTCCGCTCTAGAAATATGTCGCGGACGGCACCTCCCACGACATATGCTGCAAAATCGTTAGCTTCAAGTCTTTCAATACAGTATACAGCCGCATCCCGGTAAGATCTGATTGACTCAGGCCTGTATACTGCTGAGTCAGAGTTCATTACAGGCCCTTAATAGGGACGAATTCCAAATCGGGGCTGATAAATACTTCGCCTTTATTGTTTACAGCGGAGTAGGCTATAAAAACATCCATTTCTTCCGAGAGAGCTTTCATAAACTCTTCGCCACGTTCCAGTCCGATCAGAAAAAGAACGGTTGTTGTGACGTCTGCTACCCAGGGTGAATCAGAAACACAGGTAACGGTGAAGAGACCGGTTTCACGTTTTTCACCGGTATAAGGGTTTATCAGGTGACGATACAGCCGCGTTCCTTTGGCATACCCTCGTTCATCGATTGTTGCTGCGGCGATTGCCTTGTTTTCCAATTCAATGACACCGATTGGATTACCTGCATCCAGCTGGTTGATCAAACTTGTGCGCCAGGAGCTGCCATCGGGCTTGCGTCCGATCATATACAGATTGCCGCCCATGTTAATGTAACCGCTGGTCACGCCGTTTTTCAAAAGATGTTTTTTCATATATTGGAGAGCATAACCCCGGTAAGAAACACCATGGTCAAGATGCATATTGGGTTTTTTGAATATAACTGAGGATGTTTCCGGTACCAGCTCAACATACTTGGCACCAACACGTAACAATGCGTTCTTTAACATATCATCATAATCGGTCAGTCCTTTTTCATCAATTTCCCGCCAGGCAATCGTCAAAGGTGTGACTGTAAAATCGTAGTCACCGTCTGTCAACTCATAAACGTGTAAATTAGCTTCTATAAATTCATAGAGCATTGGACTGATTTTAAAGGGTTTGTTAACTTCATAACGGCGCATGAGCGAAGAAAGTTCAGAACGGTTTATTTGGGTATTGATACAGCGTGAAACTTTGTTAGCAATACCGTGGCACTCACTCAATAACACTTTAATGTCTTTTCTGTCTTTTTCTGTCAAGGGTTCTTCATCCTGCATGCCCCGACCCTGAATAGAGTGAATTACAATTGTAATTAAGTTATTAAATTCATTAAAAGTAGTGCTTTGTTCTTCAATACTCACTGGTGTTAACCCTCACTTTAACTGTATATAAATCAATAGTGTACATATACAAATATGTATAAAATAATTAGCCATATTTACAAGAACATTATAAATGACCTTGTGGATTATTACAACGAACAAATACTTCGTTGGCTCTGGGTTAAATCTCTATTGTGGGTTTAATACAATTAAAAGAATATTATTGAAAAATATTCAAAAATCAGCTTTGTTACAATCAGGTTACAATGCCCAAAATCTGTTTTATTTTATTAGCAGACCACAATATGTGGTGGTATCATCTAGTTTAAGACACTATATGACGTGATGATTTTGTATAAGAGGAGAGAGTGATGGAGACGAAAGAACAATTTATTAAGCGTTATTTTACCAGAGAGTTGGAAAATAGCGAAAAGTCGGTATTTGATCTTTTCCGGTGGAAAAAGGTTGATGTCCTGCTGCAGGATCACAAAACGGGGCGTGTTATAACCGATTTGCAAGATCTTGAATTTCCCGAGCATTATTCCCAGCAAGCCTGCGATATTATCGCAAGCAAGTATTTTCGCAAAGCCGGTGTTCCGACGGAAAAAGGTCAGGAACACTCCATGCGCCAAGTAGCAGATCGCATGGTTTCTTTCTGGGTGGCAGCTTTGCTTGATGAGGCTATGATTACACAGGAAGAATCAGAAATTCTTTATGATGAACTGGTTTATGCTTTGCTGGCGCAAATTTTTGCCCCTAATTCCCCGCAATGGTTCAACACTGGCTTAAAGCTAAAATATGATATTGGCGGCGGCAACAACGCTTTCTTTTACTATGATGAAGAAAAAGCGGAAGTAGTCGCTGCGGAAGACAGCTATACGCGTTCTCAGGCATCAGCCTGTTTCATTCTTTCCATCCAAGATAAATTATTGGGACCTCATTCGATCTCAGAAGCTTATGTAACTGAGACAAAGTTGTTTAAAGGCGGATCCGGAACGGGCACTAATTTCTCCAATATCAGAGCAGAAGGCGAAGCTTTGTCAGGTGGCGGACATTCCTCAGGGCTGATGAGCTTTCTCAAAGGGCTGGACCGCAATGCCGGAGCAATAAAATCCGGTGGCACCACACGCCGCGCTGCTAAAATGGTCAGTCTGGATATTGATCACCCTGAAATTGAAAATTTTATCTCCTGGAAAGCTAAAGAGGAAGATAAGGTTATTGCCTTGTCCAAAATGGGTTATGATGCAGATATTGACGGAGAAGCCTATACGACGGTCTCCGGTCAGAACTCCAACAATTCTATCCGCTTCAGTGATGAGTTTATGAAAGCCGTCGACTCGCTGGATCGTAAAGCAGACGCGAAATTTAAATTGCTCGGACGGGTTGATGAAACTGTGAATCGCGAAGTCTCAGTCAAATCACTTTGGGAGTCTTTTAATCAGGCAGCCTGGCGCTGTGCAGACCCTGCTCCGCAGTTTGATGACACCTTTAATGCCTGGCATACTTGCCCTGCCGGCGAGGACGGCGAGTATGGTGCCAAACATAACCGTATCAATTCAACCAACCCCTGCGGCGAGTACGCTTTTCTTGATGACAGCAGCTGTAACCTGGCCTCAATCAATGTTTTAAACTTTTATGACATTGAAAACAGACATTTTGATGTTACAGGTTTCACACATATCATTAGCCTCTGCCAATTTATGCTCGAAGCTTCAATCCATTGGGGCCAGTTTCCGACCAGGGCAATTGCCCGTAAAACCTGGGGCTTTCGTGCCACTGGCCTGGGTATGGCAAATCTGGCAGCCTTGCTGATGTCACTTGGACTTCCTTATGATTCTGATCACGGACGTCATCTGGGTGCTGCATTGTCCGGGCTTATAACAGGGCAAAGCTACCGTGTTTCGGCCGAAATGGCCCGCCGCTGCGGTCCGTTTGAACATTACGAAAAAAATAAGCCTTTTATGCAGCGAGTTATTCGTAACCACAGCCGCGCAGCCGGAGTCCGTCAGGATGAAACAGAGGATTTAGCTTATGATTTGCCCCTGCTCTCACACCAAATGTTAAAAGACCTTGGTTTGGCTGATCTTAGTGAGCAAGTCAGAGAAAGCTGGCAGCAAGCAGAGAAATCAGGTGAAGCTTACGGTTATCGGAATGCTCAGGTTTCAGTTATGGCTCCTACCGGAACGATTTCCTTTGCTATGGATTGTGCCTCTACGAGTGTGGAGCCGTTTTTTTCACATGTAACTTATAAAAAACTGTCCGGTGGCGGTTTTATGAAACTGGTGAATCCGGTGGTGGAAAATGGGCTTATGGCTTTGGGGTACACGGAAGCTGAGCGTAAAGACATCAAAGATTACATTCTGCGTGAAGACGAAGATGGAATGATTCTGGACGGAAAAATTGAAGAAGCCCCTCATCTTAAAAAAGAAGATCTGGCTGTTTTTGACACTGCTAATCAGTGCGGAACAGGAGAACGTTATATACATTGCCTGGGACATGTCAAGATGGTTGCCGCCATTACACCTTTAATTTCAGGTGCAATTTCCAAGACGGTAAATTTGCCTAATGAAGCTAAAGTTGAAGATTTTGCTGATGTCGTGCTGACCTCATGGAAATTGGGCATCAAAGGGATTACGCTTTATCGCGATGGTTCTAAGTTTACTCAGCCGTTAAATCTGCGTTTGGCTGCAGAGGTTCGCAGCGATATTCCTCTGGCGGATATGACATATCAACAGTTGCTTGCCTATGCCGATGTTACCAGGACTTCTTTGGAGGAATGTGAGAAAGAGCTTTCTTCACCGGGTGTACATGAGCGTATCAAACCTGATGGAATCCGCAGTGGTGTCACGCATCCGGCTCAAATTGAAGATGTCAAGGTTTATATCACGGTCAATCGCGACGAGGAGGGTAAGGTTGTCGAATTGTTTATGACTACTGATCGTGAAGGAACTTTGATCACCGGTTTGCTGAACTCGCTGTCCAAGACGATTTCTGTCATGCTGCAGTATGGTATCGAACCAGAATCGATTTCCAAAATGCTGCGGGGGCAAAAATTTGAACCTTATGGGTTTGTGCAGCGCCATCCTTATATCAAATATTGTACTTCTGTGTCAGATCTGATCAGTAAGGTAATTGACATTGAAACCGGTGATTACACACGTGTTCAGGTAAAACCTGATGACAGCCCGCACACTGTTGTAGACCAAACACCGTCTCAGATCAGCATGGCTGAATATATACACTCAAGTGCAAGTGATGCATTGGAAAACGGCGAACGGCTCTATGATGGTTCCACCTGTTCTAATTGCTCAGGTACACGCATGGTTCGCAACGGAACCTGCAAAGTGTGTCTGGACTGTGGCGAAACAACAGGCTGCTCGTGATGGCCTGATAAAATTAATAAAGGATTTTGTAATGATTGATATTCGAGAAAATTTAGGAAAAATACATCTTTATGCCGGAGATGGCAAAGGAAAAACCACTGCAGCAGTTGGTTTGGCAGTTCGCGCCAGTGGCCACGATCTCAAAGTGCTTTTTGCTCAATTCCTCAAATCGGGGGATTCTGCCGAGCTAAAACAAATGGAAAAATTGGGCATTTCTGTTGTTTCCGGTCAGCCTTTCAGCAAATTTGTATTTCAGATGACTAATGCTGAACGTAAAGAATCACATGATTTTTTTGAAAAACGACTGGTAAAGATCTTTCAACAAGCTCAGACCGATTACGATTTGCTAATATTGGATGAAGTGTTGGGGGCGATTTCAACCGGAATGCTTTCCGAAGAACTTCTGCTCAATTTGCTTGAGACAAAATCGCAACATTTAGAGGTTGTTTTAACAGGGCGTGACCCTACAGCAGAGCTTATCGCTTGCAGTGATTATTATTCTGAAATGAAAATGCACAAACATCCTTTCGAAAGTCAGGAGCTAACTGCACGTGCCGGTATAGAATATTAGCTGGTCAATAAATAATAATTAAAGCAGCCGTTGTCAGGAGAATACAACGCCTGCTTTTTTTATTTTACTGCGGCAGTTGAATCGAAGTTTTTGCTCTATACTATGGAATATTGTGGATGCAAAATATTTTAGTTAAAGGTTTGGACAAGGATGCTGTATGGAAAATAGTGTTAATAAATATGTGGAACAAGCAGACGGCCGTTTTTTTGAGGAGCGACTGATCATTACGGACGATGTGGATTTGAACAGTAAGTGGAAACTGCAATCGATTCTGGCCTGGATGCAAGAAGTGGCGGAAAGTCACAGTCGCGTTTATAACTATGGCTTTAACGATTTAAGAGCGAAAAATGTTTGCTGGGTTTGCTTGCGTTACCATTTAAAATTTGCAGCGTTTCCCCGTCTTTATGACCAGATAAAAACCTACACCTGGGCTGAACCTGCCCGACTTGGCGTTTATCCCCGTATGTTTTTACTGGAAGATGCGGCTGGCAGAGAAATGATACGTGCCGCCAGCATGTGGAGTATTATCGACTTAGAAAAGCGCAGCATGGTGAATCCTGTAAAAGTTGGCCTGCCGCCTTATCCCACACGGAAAATCCAAAATTTTGACGATCTCAAACCTCTGGGGAAAATACAAATTCCCGAAGGAAAAGAAAAACTATCTAAATATAAACCTGTTTATTCAGACTTTGATATGAATGGGCATGTAAACAACAGTAGCTATTTACAATGGTTTGATGATCAATTCAGCCTTGAACATCATAAACAACATATGGTAGATGATCTGCTGATTCATTATAATCATGAGGTGCGACCTGAGGATGAGCTGGATTTTAAATTTATTAAAACAGAAAATCAAGCGTATTTCTCTGCCGACAGCGAAAAAGGAAATCATTTTCAAATGTTAGCGGGCATAATTTAAATCTGTTTTTTTAAATCTTCTCTT
>CAZVVR010000047.1:0-8612 GCA_964630605.1 uncultured Mageeibacillus sp.
TTTCAATTAAATAAAAAATCAATCCAATTATTTCGGCTGCTGCGTGTAATCAGCCCGGCTTTCGCCATCGCAGCATCAGTGATTCCTCTGGAGTTTAAATGCTGGTACAAAGCTTCCCACTGATTAGGAGCATAGCCCAGGCCAAATTTGCGCCAATCCTTCATTGTTGTGCCGCGGTGGATTAAATAAGAACGTGCCGCTTCGCCTTCATTACCAGTAAGTGTTTTATGGAAAAATCCAGCAGCTTCCAATAAAGTCTGATATATCAGCCTTTGTTCCTGACGCTTTTGTTGCCAGCGCTCATCTAAATCTTCTTCAATTTTAATCCCAACACGTTTCGCCAGAAAATGTACCGCTTCAGGAAAATTAAGATGCTCTATTTCCTGTATAAAACTGATCACATTTCCACCCTTATGGCAACCGAAACAATAGTAAATCTGCTTGATCGGTGTAACACTGAATGAGGGTGTCTTCTCAGCATGAAAAGGGCATAACCCGAACAGGTTATGACTTGATTTTTTATCCAGATCTACATAAGAAGAAACTACTTCAACAATATCGTTGGCAGCTATCACTTGATCAATTGATTCTTTGGAAATTCTGCCCATTTCGATCTGCTCCTTGGAACTATCACAGGTGAAAATAATTCAAATAACAAAAGAATTAATCTTTTGTACGCTAGCCCCTACTACTAATATTCGTTAACCGGCTCGTTATCTCCTATATACGCTTGTACGAAAGCCAGAGGGCACATTCCAATCTTTTTCGGAGCATTTGACAGTATATCGGGTCAACGGAGTCCAAATCACCCGTGCTATGCCAATGGTTGGCAGCACAACCTCCGCCGCAGTGGTAACGTGCCCAGCAAGAATTGCAGGGTTCCCGATTGGGCATCAGGTATTCACTAAAGGCTGATTGTTGTTCGGGTTCAGTTATATATCCGTCTTCTGTCAACCGCCCAATCCGATGCATCGTTTCTCCCACCAACTGATGGCAGGGATAAATATAACCCTCAGGAGTTACAGCACAATACTCCGAACCGGCACCACAACCTTTAAGCCTTTTGTAGATGCAGGGATCATGACCGGTTTGAAGATTAAAATGAAAAAAATTAATTTTAGAAGCTTCTTTATCTGCCTGCAAAGCAAATGCCAGATTTTCATAAGATCTCATTACTTGTGGCAAATCTTTTTCACGGATTGAATACTCAAATTTAGCTTCTGCTACCACCGGTTCAATGGATACATTTTTACCCAAGGCTGCCAAAGCCAATACATCATCAACAAAATCAAGATTATGCCGAGTAAACGTTCCGCGAATATAATATTCTTTGTCACCCCTCACAGCTACGAATTTACGAATGTTTGCAGCTATACGATCAAAGGTTTTATTGCCGCCGGCATCACGCCGCATACGATCGTGATTTTCTGCAGTACCGTCACAGGAAAGAACTACATTTTTAAAATGTCGGTTAAGGTAATTAATCTTTGTGTCGTTTAACAACAACGCATTCGTCGTAATAGTAAGCCTGATATTCTTACCATGAGCCGGACCCTGTTCTTCACAGTATGCAACCAACTCTTTTACGACCTCCCAGTTCATCAGAGGTTCTCCACCAAAGAAATCAATATCAAGATTGCGGCGCGGACCTGAAGCATCAATCAGGAAATCAACCGCGCGCATGCCTGTTTTTGCAGACATACTGCTGCGCAAATCCGAGCCATACTGGCCTGATTCCGCAAAGCAATAGCTACAGCGCATATTGCAGTCGTGGCAAATATTAAGGCACATTGCTTTGAATCTGGGTTTTTCCGGATAAAGCTGTTCTAACCTAATTTCGGGTCTGGCAGCAAAAAGCTGCGAACGGTTTATCAGCTGATCCAGAGCATCAGCGATTTCCCGGCCATCCGGGTATCGATTAAGTTCAGCTTCTTTTGGTCTTTTACCATGATTTTGCTCGTAAAGATCCAGAATGGAAAGAGCCTCGTCATCAAATAAATGCAAGGCTCCACTTTCTGTGTCATAAACTAAATTGTCTCCATGGAGAGTAAAACTGTGGATCAATCGCGATCCTCCGCTTCTCGCTCGCAAGGTTGATTTGCCACTGTACAGCTGGTCTTGCATGCTGACTGACATGATGTCTGACATTCAGAACAAGCTGAAGCGTTGTCACTGGCTTTAATTGTTGAATTAATTATTGTTTTTATATGTTCCACAATATAACCTCTTTCTGCGAAAAAAGTTGTGTTTTAATCGCTTCCTTCTTCGTCAAAAGCCGATGATGGTGACAAAACAGTGCTGATAGCATTTTTCTTAAATGTCATCATAGTGTTCGAGACGCTTGTGTAAATAGTAACCTCATCCCCTGAGATGTTTGCTACCCGGCCCACTATTCCGCCAATGGTCATGACATTATCACCCGGGCGCATAGCCTCCAGTTTTGCTTTAAGTTCTTTCTCTTTCTTTTTCTGCGGTCTAATTGAGAAAAAATACATAAAACCGATGATCAGAGCAAAAGGCAACAACATGGCAAGCATGCCCTGAATTCCGCCGGCTCCGTCTTCTGCTCCCGATGCAGCAAGTAAATAAGTGGGAACTATAGTATAAAGTAAATTCATTATGATCCTCCGTAAGATCTTAGTTCTTAACTAATTATATTCTGATTTATTCGTAAGTTAATTAAAATTTTTCCTTACTTGGTAGAGTTTAACACAAACTACCTGTTATTATAAAACTTTTTTCGAAAATCTAAAAATTCATCGTTTTGTATCGCTTGCCGGGCTTGTTTCATCAAATCGATCAAATAATAAAGGTTATGCCAAGATAAAAGCCGCATTCCCAGAATCTCCTTGGCTTTGATTAAATGGCGCAAATAAGCCCGGCTATAATTTTTACAGACATAACATTCACAGTCCGCATCTATAGGCCTGAAATCCTTGGAATAAACTGCGTTGCGAATTACTACTCGCCCTTTACTCGTTATGGCAGTCCCGTTACGTCCAACTCTGGTTGGGTAAACACAATCAAACATGTCAACGCCTCGCAGGACTGATTCCACCATGTACGTTGGGGTCCCTACTCCCATAAGATAGCGAGGTTTTTCTCGAGGCATGATGTCTTTGATAGCATCCAACATCTCGAGCATAATTTCTAAAGGCTCACCTACAGAAAGACCGCCAATGCCAAAACCAGGTAAATCAAAGGAAGTAATTTCCTGAGCACTTTGCACACGCAGATCTGCATACATGCCTCCTTGAACAATACCAAAAAGTGACTGTTCCTGCGGATTGTCCCAGACATCAATGGCTCGTTTCAGCCATCGCGTCGTACGTTCCAGTGATTTTTTGGAGTACTCGTAACTTGCAGGCCATGGTGTGCATTCATCAAGCTGCATCATTATGTCCGAACCCAATGTTTGTTGTATTTCAATTGAAAGCTCCGGTGTTAATAAATGTCTGGAGCCATCGATATGTGATGAAAAACTCACACCGGTTTCACTTATGTCTTTTGTATCAGCCAGCGAAAATACCTGAAACCCACCGCTGTCTGTCAGAATGGGAAGTTCCCAATTCATAAAAGAATGCAGGCCTCCCGCAGCCTGAATTACTTCCATGCCCGGACGCATCCAAAGGTGATACGTATTACCCAGAATAATGTTTGCATCTATTTCTTTCAGTTCTTCCGGACTCATCGCTTTTACTGTTGCCTGAGTTCCTACCGGCATAAAAACAGGTGTTTCAAAACTGCCGTGTGGCGTTTTCACTCGTCCGTAACGTGCTCCACTTTGGCGGCATTCGTGTAAAAGTTCAAAAGTGACTGCAGGCATAGTGGTTTAAATGTCCTTTCTAGTTTCTCTCCGGCTCGTTGGCCGTCTCTGCGGCCATAATAACATCGCATCACCAAAGCTAAAAAATCGATATTCTTTTTCTATTGCTTCCCGGTAAATTTCCATCATCTCGTTTCTGCCCATTAAAGCGGAAACTAGCATAAAAAGGGTGGATTCCGGTAAGTGAAAGTTTGTTATCAGACCGTCAATCAGACGAAATTTATAACCCGGATAGATGAAGATATCTGTCGAACCCTGTTCTTCCACTAATTTTCCTGTACCGGGATATGATTGATTAAGGGCAACAGATTCCAACACACGCAACGAAGTGGTTCCCACAGCGATTACCCGTCCTCCCCTTTTTTTAGCCGCCAAAATTGCATCTGCAGTTTGTTGAGAAAAACAGTATTGCTCGGAATGCATGTGATGTTCTGTAATTGTCTCAGTTTTCACAGGTCGGAAGGTACCGATACCCACATGCAAAGTTATATTAGCGATCTCAATTCCTTTTTTTCGTAATTCCTCCAGCAGTTCATCCGTAAAGTGCAAACCGGCAGTTGGCGCCGCAACAGAACCTTTGTGTCTTGCATACACAGTCTGATAACGTTCGGGATCTTCAAGAGTCTTATGAATATAAGGTGGCAAAGGTACCACTCCTAGTTTTTCGATAAGATGATCAAAGGGATCGGAACAAATGAAACGCAAACTTCTGCCACCATCCGGCAAAGTGCTGATTACTTCAGCTTCCAGCTCTCCTTTACTGAAAATTATCCGATTACCTGGCTGGCAACGCCGGGCGGGTTTTGCCAAAACGTCCCACACGGGTCCTGCGCTGTCTGTCTGCTTAAGTAAAAGGCACTCAATTTTGGCACCGGTAGCGACTCTTTCTCCAAAAAGTCTGGCCGGCAACACGCGCGTATCATTCATGACCAGCAGGTCACCGGATTGGAGATATTTGGGCAACTCGTAAAAATGTGTATGTGATATTTTTTCGTTGTTCGGAAAAACCAGCAATCTGGAATGATCTCTCTTTTTGCTGGGTTGTTCTGCGATCAGCTCTTCCGGCAATTCATAACTGTAGGCTGAGGTAGTGCGACAAAATTTTCCATATTCAACTAATTCTTCGACTGCTGCGACAGTGGCTGTCAGGTCTTCTAGCGAACGATCACGACGGTAGGCACCACGATCCCGTTTTTTCAAAGAAACTTCTTTGTCTATCGGTAAAAGACCAAAATTCGCATTCATAGGCTGGAATTTTTTTGCATCGGCGTTAACTATATAACGAGCCAGAGCCCCGCTCATAGTTGTGGCCGGCGGCAGCAGGGAAAGTAATTTTTCTTTATCACTACCCAGGTGAAGTGCCGCTGCCTGATGAGCTGCCATCAAACCAGACGCAATCGACTCCACGTAACCTTCGACTCCGGAAATTTGTCCCGCAAAAAAAAGCCTGGGATTCTTTTTAGCAGAAAAGCCCCAGTTCAGCATAGTCGGTGCCTTTATGTAAGCATTGCGGTGCATAACCCCGTAACGAAGAAAATCAGCTTTTTTCAAACCGGGGATTAGAGAAAAAACACGTTTCTGTTCTGCAAAAGTCAAGCGCGTTTGGCAACCAACCAGAGAATACATAGTTTTTTCTAAGTTTTCCTGCCTCAATTGCAAAACTGCATATGGAGTCTGACCTGTCCTGGGATCCCGCAAACCTTTCGGTCGCAGCGGGCCATAGCGCATAGCATCTTCGCCGCGCCGGGCCAGCTCTTCGATCGGCTGACAATCAGCAAAAAGAATATTATCAAAATCCTTGACTGTTGCACAATCAGCCTGAAGCAATGCATTGCGAAATTCCAAATATTCCTCTTTGTTAAGGGGGCAATTAATATAATCATCACTGCCTTTGCCATAACGGGCTGCACGGTAGTAGTAATCTGCATCAAGAGATTCCGCATCAACTATTGGCGCAATAGCATCAAAAAAATGAAGGTTATCTTGACCGCTGAATATTTCTATCTCTTGATAAAGTGAGTCCGAAGTCAGAGGTCCGGTTGCAATGATGGTTATAATATCGTCTTGAGGAAGTTTTTTTACTTCCTGAGATCGAAAAGTGATCAAAGAGTTGGTTCTGATTTTATCAGTAACTGTGCGTGCAAATCGTTCCCGATCCACAGCCAGGGCACTTCCGGCTGGCACACGAACAGAATCAGCTGTTTTCAGCAACTCGGAACCCAGTTTCTTAAGCTCAAGTTTTAAAAGACCGGAGGCAGTAGTTTCTTCCTCTGATTTAAGAGAATTGGAACAAACCAGTTCTGCCAGATAATCCATAGTATGAGCCGGACTCTTTTGCTCTGGCTTCATATCAATCAATTCAACCTGAAGGCCGAAACGAGTTAATTGCAAGGCAGCTTCAGCACCGGCTAAACCCGCTCCGATCACTCGAACATCAATCACTCTTTATCTCCGCCGTCAGTTTTTTTGTTACTCGATTTTTCTGATTTATCTGTCGTTTTTTTAGCTTTTGTCCTTTTCTTGGTCTTAGTTGACTTTTTTGTCTTCTTTTTTCTGGTTGGACAGTCTTTGTTGGAGCACATTTCACTTTTCTTGCCACGATAATTGCGCTCTACCATATAACTGCCGCATTCCGGACAATTCTTTCCGTCAATGGGGAGATTCCAATCAATAAATTTACAGTTTTTATCGTTGGATTTATCGCAGGTATAAAATGTACGGCCGCGTTTACTTTTGCGGTAAACAACTTGAGAAGCACACAGGGGACATTTTGCCGGTGCTTGTTCGAAAATGGTTTCGGTATATTGACATTCCGGATAGCGGTCGCAGGCGATAAACTTACCGTAGCGCCCCATACGGATGACTAACTCACCTTCCTTACATTCAGGACAGGTGCGTCCGGTCGGTTCGTCCGCAATTTCGATTTTTTCAATTGTATGTTTGGCTGTTTCGATTTGCTCATGAAAAGGACCATAAAAATCAGACAAAACTTTAACCCAGTCCTCTTTGCCTGCTTCTACAGCATCAAGACGATCTTCCATTTTAGCTGTAAAATCGGTATCAACAATATCGCGAAAATTATCTTCCAAAATATCGTTGACTAAGATGCCCAAATCAGTCGGAAACAAAGTCCTGCCTTCGCGCTCTACATATTGACGATCCTGAATTGTAGAAAGCGTCGGTGCATATGTTGAAGGTCTGCCTATTCCCAAATTTTCTAATTCTTTAATCAGGGAAGCTTCCGTATAGCGGCCCGGCGGTTGTGTGAATTTCTGCTCTGGTTCGAGTCGGTCCAACAGCAGTTTCATTCCTTTTTTCATCTCAGGCAGATCCATCGTAACTACTTCATCAGCTTCTTTTTTGGCTTTTGAAGGTAAATCAAGCATGCCTGTCTGAATAAGCCAGCCCGGGAACAAAAGATTTTCGCCATTACACCGAAACAAGTGCGTTCCTGAAAGAATATCTACCCGTAAGGTAGCGTATCTGGCAGGTTTCATCTGAGAGGATATAAAACGATTCCAGATGAGTTCATACAGTTTAAATTGATCACGTGTCAGATAACTGCGTACTTCTTCCGGATCTTTGTCAAAATGAGAAGGCCGGATAGCCTCGTGAGCATCCTGAACCGCTTTTTTATTTTTATAAAAAGGTGCTTTATCAGGAACGTAATCCGCGCCATGCTTGTCTTTGATATATTTACGCGCAGCATCTACCGACGCCTTGGATACACGGACAGAGTCAGTTCTGATATAGGTGACAAGTGACGTTTGTCCGCTGGCTCCCAGCTCGACTCCTTCGTAGAGTTGTTGTGCCGCTCTCATAGTCCTTTTGGCTGTAAAGCCCAAAGTCCTTGAAGCATCCTGTTGTAAGCTACTGGTTGTGTAAGGTGCGTAAGGACGACGCCGGCGTATACCTTTATTGATATTATGCACAATAAAATCGTGTGATTTGATATCTTTAATTAGTGCCGAAACTTCTTCATGTGAACCGGGTCTGTGTGCTTTTACTTTGCCATCAACCATTTCACCGTGATAGCGTGAGAAAAATTCTTTTTCTTTGGCTTCACGACGCAAATAAGCCGAAAGCAACCAATACTCTTCTGGTACAAAAGCTTCAATTTCACGTTCTCGTATAACTATCAGGCGTGTGGCCACGGATTGTACGCGTCCTGCGGACAGGCCCTTTCGGATTTTCTGCCACAATAACGGACTGAGCTCATAACCCACCAGACGGTCCAAAATACGTCGTGCCTGCTGAGCATTAACCAGGTTTATATCTATCGGGCGAGGCATCTCGACTGCTTCTTTTACTGAACCCGCAGTAATTTCATTAAAGGAAATACGAATATCGTCATTGGGATCAAGATTCAGAATGGTTGCCAGATGACGTGCGATGGCTTCTCCTTCACGGTCAGGGTCAGTTGCCAGCAGCACTCGGTCTACTTTTTCTGCCTGAGCTTTGAGATCGCGAACAATTTTCTCCTTACCCGGCATATTAATGTAAAGAGGCCTGAAATCATCTTTGACGTTGACACCTATTGTGCCTGAAGGCAAGTCGCGAATATGTCCAACGGAAGAACGCAGAACATAATCGTCACCCAGATAACGTCCGATGGTTTTAGCCTTGGCCGGCGATTCTACTATTACTAATGATTTGCTCATAAATCTTCTTTCCACTTAATATTAAGGCGAACTGTTTCGCTTCAGTTAAACATATATACATTATTTTAAGGGCTTTTGTCAAAAGTTATAACCGGAGACACGTGATGTGTAGAGCCCTCGGGCCC
>CAZVVR010000048.1:0-8574 GCA_964630605.1 uncultured Mageeibacillus sp.
GGGCCAACCTGCCGTCTGCATAGGCCAGAATATGCGGATATTTTTCTGTGATGACGGATCGTGCCTGTTCAGAAAGCTGCAGCTTGGCAATCATCTGTTCCATCTGGCGCCCAAGCTCTTGTTCACGTTGGTTATCAGGCAGATTTATTAAGGTTGCCAGATCCAGAAAACGTAAGAAACTATGCAGGTGCGTTCCACGCTCTGCCGGCGTTATTTTGTCCGTTTCAGCTTCTGCTTTGCGCAAAGTAAGGGCGATCTCCTCCGGCTGACCGGCTGTGGATCCTTTTCTTTGCCGGATCCAGCTTTCAAAACTAAGAGCTGTATCATTTTCTGTTAACTGTTCGCCTTCCGGTAAAGTAGTTTCTTCGGCACCGGCTCGTTTCAGCTCTGTTACTGTCAGCTTAGATGGTGCTTCTGCTGCAGTTCGGTAAGGGAGATCTTCTGTTAAAAGTGCGACCAGCTTTTCTACATCACTCCTGGGAGAGTCGCTGTCAAAGGCAGAATCACTGAGCAACAAGGTGTCCTCGGTGAGAATTTCATTTTTTTCCGTTTCTTGGTTCTGCAAACTTTCTTTTTCCAGGATTTCTTTATAAGGAATTGTCTCAATATTGATATAAGGCAGCTGGCTTTGAGTTTTTTCCCGGGAAAATACTGCTGTTATTTCTTCGGGATAATGCAGCAGTAAAACTGACCACAGTATATTGGAATAAGATTTGCATTTTCGCACTAGTCCGGCCGGCAAGAGCAGGTTGCCGGTTTTTTGTTTTTGAACCCTGGCTTCAGCGATATCAACGATTTGTTTTTGCAGGAAACTATCCTCTTCCGGCAAACTTTTGTATTCATTCACTAAATAAAGTTGCTTTTTAGCCCTGGTCATGCCGACATATAAACGTCTCCAGGCCTCAGCGCGCTCCCGTTCTTGCTCGTTTCTCATTTTTTCTCTGTTTAAAAAATTATTGGCCACTGATAAGCCATTGGCAGAAATCGAATAGCTGCGAATTCCGTCATGTTCGTCGACAGATATCAGGTCGTTATCACTTTTAACCTGATCGTTGTCCAGACCCAGCAAGATGACATAGGGCCATTCCAAACCTTTGCTGCGATGGTAAGTAAGTACACGGACTGCATCCAGATCTGACTGCAATTCAGAGTCATCGGGGAAAATATCGCGCTGACGCAATTTTTCCAGGCGGCGTAATAATTTTTGTACACTGTCAAAGCCCTGAAATGAAGATTCTTTCACGAATTTTAAAAATTGATTTAATTCTGTGAGACGGCGGCGGCTAATGTTCCGGCTTTTTGGACTGGAGTCAGATTGCTCAATCACTTTTTCGAATTGTGTTTCCTGCAATATCAGACTCAGCAAATCACGCATATTGCGCTCTCTTGCGAGAAGACGCCATCTTTGGATTCGATCTGTTGCTTTTTTCAATTTCAAACGAATATTTTCATCTGCTTCCAGATCGCAGACCGGCGATTTTACTGCCAGCATCACTCTCTCGTGAAAATATCGCAGTTTTGGCTTTTTTTCAATAAGGAAGTTCTGCTCTGCTATCAGGCGTACCCGCATAAACTCCTCCGGCCTCAAAGGATCTCCGGAGAGGGCGGAAGCTAAAAATGTCGCCAGGGGAATATCCTGGCGAGGATTGTCCAGAACTTTAAGTAAGGCCTCAAATTGTCTCACAACCAGATTCTCGGGATAAATACCGCCAAAAGTTCCGGTTACGGGAATACCGAGCTTCTCCAAACTGTCACGTAGATCTTTACATTGTGCATTGGTGCAACATAAAAGCGCAATATCTTTTAGTTCTGCTTTTTGATCTAAAAGAGTGTAGATGGTGTCTGCGGCAAGCAAGGATAATCTCTCAATTTCATTTCCGGGATTTAGATTAAGAGAGTCGAGTCGAGCGTCATTATTTTCAGTAGTGATCTCCGGCTGATCTGTGTCGTAATTAGTAATAATACGCCAACTGACCTTGCCGGCTTCAGCTCCACTTGTTCCGACGTAAAGTCTTTGCCCTTCATCGTATTCAATTTCTGCAGCTTTGCGCGTGAGGAAAGATGAAAAAATTTGATTTACAAAATGGATGATGTTGCTGTTACTGCGAAAATTGGTCGAAAGGTTAAGCAGATAATCTTTCAGTACGGGAGTATTTGTGGAAGAAAAAGGCTGAGCCCGGTCTGCACGTTTTTGGAATAAACGCGGATTGGCGTAGCGAAAGCGGTAAATGCTTTGTTTAACATCTCCCACCATGAAAACATTATCTTTGGCGATACAGGACACAATTTTATCCTGAATGCTGCTTGTATCCTGATACTCATCAATGTAAATCTCGTCATAATGTTGCTGTACTTCGCGCCGGATATCTTCCTGTTGCAAAAGCTGAAAGGCTCCATGCTCAAAGTCAGAGAATTCTACCAGATTACGGGAGAATTTTTCTTTCTGGAATTCTTTATCTACAGCTAAAACCAGCTCAAAAAAACGTACTACAGGATCTACACTGATTTCAAGGTCCTGCTTCATATCTTCAAGCTTGTTAGAAAAAACAGGCTCCAAATCCGGAAAATATTCTTTCTTTTTGTTGTCACTTATCTTATTATTGCCATTGATCAGATAAAACAAAGGCATAACATCAGATGACATAAAATCAACAAACTCATTGTTATTTATACCTTTTTCACTTTTGGCGCTTTGCTTGCTCGGCATGGCAATACCGTCAAGGGATTGGCCGGCTTCAGCTATACGGGTGAAATTGTCGGCTGAGGCTTCAGTGATATCGTCTAATACGGCAACAAGTTCTTCAGCAGCAGACATCAGGCTAAACTGCTGCTGAATATTTACACCTTTTTCTTTAGGATCAATCAGCCGATCGTAATGAGGATATTTACGCAACCTGGGCAGGGCTGCTTTTGCTTTTTTAAAAAGATTAAAATAAATATCAAAAAACTGATCCAATAATTCCTGCTCCGGAAAATTCTCAACTTCGCAGACAAATCTTTTCACAGACTGTTGCACAAAATTACGATAATCTGGCAAGCTGCGCAATTTACCTAAAGTACCGGTTAAAGCTTTCCTGAAATTTTCATCGGAGAGACCGGGAGAAAAACTACAGGTGAGACGGTCGAAATCTCTTAAATAATCAAGGGGATCAGCTTGTGGAAGCAGAATATCGATTCTATTACTGAAATTTTCCAGCCAGTCAGGTTTCAGCTGATTCTGCTTGAGATCGCTTAACAGTGAATAATTCTCAGACAGTATTTGATCCAGTACTTGATCCAAAAGACTGGCTGCCGATTCTTCATCCAACAGTGAATATCCGGGTTCTAAAAAAGGCTGACCACTGTCATCTTTATATTCCGCCAGATAATCACCCAGCAAACGATTGCAATATGAATGAATTGTTGAGATTTGTGCTTGCGGCAAAACGCGTAATAAAACGCCGAGGCGTTCCTGTTCCGGTCTGCCGGTAGCTTCGGCCCTGGCTTTTAGTAACCGGGACTCGATTTTATTGCGCATTTGCTTGGCCGCCAGATCAGTAAAGGTCATGACCAAAATACGCGACAAATCTAAGTCGCCATTTACGGCACGTTTAATGATGCGCTCTGCTAAAACGGTTGTTTTTCCGGAACCGGCTGCAGCAGAAACCAGGAGATTGGCAGCCGCTGAAAAATCGATAGCTGCCTTTTGTTCATTTGTCCAGGTAAAATTGCCCATAAACTCCATCAATAGCTGTCTTCATGTTACTTTATCATACTATTTATTATTTCCATTGAAAGTTTGTTAATATATTGACGCACAAATAACTATAATCTGCCCGGTACAAGCGGGCAATCCATTAATACTTATTTTGAGTGGGGAGAAACAATGATTTCAGTTAATGCAACAGGACTGGCTTGTCCTTTTCCGGTGATTGAAGCGAAAAAAGCCTTGCGGAAATCCGGATCCGAAGATGTTGTAGTTCGAGTTGATAATGAGGTCGCGGTAAATAATTTGCAGAGATTGGCTGATTCCATGCAACGAAAACATTCTCTTAGCAAAATATCCGAAGATCTTTTTGAACTTACTATTAAAGGAGGAAAAACGGAAAATTCTGAAATTGAAAATCAAGCCGGAAGTGAAAGTGATAACATTTCTTCACAGAGAAAATCAGAATACATAGTTCAGTTCGGCAGTAAATTCATGGGTTCCGACAATGACGAGTTGGGCGCAGTCCTGATTAAAAGTTTCATCTATTCTTTAACTGAACAAGATTGTCTTCCGGTTGCTCTTGTATTTTATAACAGAGGTGTTGAACTGACCTGTGCCGGTTCTCCTGTTCTGGAAGATCTGAAAACGCTGGAACAAGCCGGAACCAGTATAATATCCTGTGGCACTTGCTTAGATTTTTTAAAAATCAAAGATAAGCTGGCCCTTGGTGAAATCACAAACATGTATCGTATCGCGGAATTGCTTCGCAGCTATCATACAGTTTGTCCTTAAAAGAAAGTCGCAGTAAAAATATTGATTAATCGATTACAAATTCCCGATTTCATGCTGGCATCTTTTGATTCTACTCATGATGCCATGCGCGCAGAACAGGTGGGCAAAGCTGCCGGCCTAAAAGTGCGGCTTATTCCAACACCAGAGACAGTCAGGGCCGGTTGCGGTCTTTCTCTGCGCGTGCCTCCGGAAACAGCTCCGGCTGTCGCCCATATGCTGGAGGAAAATGGAGTAAAAGTTTCGCACTGGACCCTGTCCGCTACCATTGACGGAAGCAGGCAATTTCTAAAAAAGAAATCACCTTTGGCAAGCAAGGAAAAAAATAATGATCTACCTGGATAATGCAGCTACCAGCGCCATCAAGCCTGATGCTGTAAAAGACGCCCTTTGCCGGGCGATCATGCGTGATGACCTGGGAAATCCCGGTCGCGGAGCCCACGAATGTTCTTTGCACGCATTGCTGGAAGTAGAATCTGCCCGCAGTGCTGTGGCTGAGTTTTTTGGAGCCAAAGATTCGCAGGTGGCTTTCACCGCTAATGCGACTATGGCGATAAACCTGCTGCTGAAGTCATTGCTGCAGCCCGGGGATCATATAATCAGCAGCTGCACAGAACATAATTCGGTGTTGCGGCCTCTTTACCAGCTGGAAAAAGAGGGAGTAGCGTTGAGCTTTACCGCTTTAAAACCAGACACTTTTCAGGTAGATGTGGATTCCTTTCCCCGCTTGCTGAGACCGAATACAAAAGCACTTATTGTTAACCATGCTTCTAATGTAACGGGAGAGGTAATAGATCTTTCTGCCTGTGCAGAATTTTGCCGCGATAATGATCTGCTTTTAATTGTAGATGCAGCCCAGAGTGCCGGTGTTATTCCCATAAATATGGAAAATGATGCTATTGATGCCTTATGTTTTACAGGACACAAGTCTCTTTATGGTCCCGGCGGTACCGGAGGGATTGTTTTGGGCAGCCGCTTTAGTCAGTTTTCCCTGAAATCTGTAATTTCAGGGGGAAGCGGCATCAGATCTTTTGAGAAAAATCATCCGCAGGAAATGCCGGCATTATATGAGGCCGGCACAGCTAATGTCCTGGGGCTGATCGGTCTGCAGGCCGGAATAAAATATTTGCAAAATATTGGCATGGACAAAGTGGAAAGTAAGCTTAGAAACCTGACCTGGCACTTTTACCGGGGCGTGGAAAATATTTCGGGGATAAAGATTTATGGAGATTTTTCTGACCAGCTGGCAAAAAGAGCTCCGATTGTAAGTCTTAATCTTGATGATTTGCCGGCCGGAGTGATAAGCGACATCCTTTCCGATGAATTTGATATAGCCACACGTCCCGGTGCCCACTGCGCACCCCTAATGCATCAGGCTCTCGGAACTGAAAACCAGGGCATAGTCCGCTTCAGTTTTTCTACCATGAATTCAGAAAATGACATCGATGCCGGTATTTCGGCGATAAAAGAAATAGATAGGAGATATCGTGCATAAAGCTGTGGTTTTAGGAAGTAACTATTATATTGGCCTGGCGGTAATTCGAAGTTTGGGACGTAAAGGTATTCCTGTTATTACGGTCGACCATGGCGAGAATAATTTTTATGGTCGATCACGGTTCGCAAGCACAGCCCTGCGCAGCCCTCATTATCAAAGAGACGAGCAGGCTTACCTCGATTTCCTGATTGATATTGCAGAAAATGAAGAGAAAAAACCTGTGCTATATCCGACAGCGGATCCTTACGTTGAATTTATAGATCGTAATTTTTATAAACTTAAAGAGCATTACCTTTTCCCAATGGACAAACAGGGACTTTTGACAGATCTGATGGATAAAGGAAAGCTGGCAGAATATGCTGACCGTTACGGTGTGCTCACTCCTGAAATAATTTTTCCCAAGGAAGAGAATTTCTACCGGCGTGTAGAAAAAGAATTGACTTATCCCTGCATTATCAAACCTTCGGATTCATCATCTTTTGTGGATAAATACCGACATAAAGCTTTCCTCATTGATAATGAAGAACAGCTGCGTGACAAATTAAGTATGATCAAAAAAGACGGTCTGGAAGTGTTTGTCCAGAGGCTGGTCAAAGGGCCTGAAACTAATAATTATAATTTCGACGCCTACTTTAATCAGGAAGGCAAGGCCATTTATTATATGACAGAGCAAAAAATCCGCCAGTGGCCGGTTAATTTTGGTGCCTCCACCTTTGTGACTCAAAAGTGGATTCCGGAGGCCAGAGATTTGGCGCTGCCTTTTCTTGAAGCTGTTGGATTCAAGGGTTTTGCAGAGGTAGAAATGAAAAAAGACGAGCGCAACGGGAAAATTTATCTGATCGAGGTAAATGTGCGTTACGTCAATTTCACCCAGCTTCATGTTGAATTAGGCATGGATACACCTTATTTGACTTATCTGGATATGACCGGCCAGGAAACAGGGTCGATGTTTTTGGAAAAAGATACAGGTGTGCACTGGAGGTATCTTTATGAAGATATTTTTGCCATGCGCCGCTATAAGCAAATCGGACAGTACACCAGGCAGGAAATCAAAAAACAAAATCGTGCCGATAAAATTGTGGCTTCTACCTGGGCTTGGGACGACCCCTGGCCGGGAATTCGTTTTGTTTTCAGCCGGATTTTCAACAAGATTGTGCGAACGATTACTCGCCGCTAAGGCAAAAATTTGAGAAATTGCTAATTGTAAGTTGATTTTACAGACATGAATTTTAGTTTACTTTAATTTATACTGTTCTTCGGTTAGAATATCTATTGTTGTAGATGGAAGCAGATGGGTGCTGGTGTGCCCTGCGGTCTTCAAAACCGTTGTGGGGGGTTAGGAGCTTCCCGGGTGAGTTCGATTCTCACATGCTTCCGCCATCTTAAACGTTTTTAAAGGAGAAGCTTAGTGGAACGTTATACAGGTACGACTTCCAGAGGCATCCGCACACCGATTATCCGCGATGGTGACAATTTGTGCGAAATTGTGGTTGATAGCGTTATTCGTGCGTCCGAAAATGAAAATTTTGATCTTCATGATCGTGATGTTGTAGCTATTACTGAGTCCGTGGTAGCTCGCGCCGAAGGTAACTACGTCAGCTGTGATGATATCGCTTATGATATCCGGCGCCATTATCCCAACGGCGATATTGGGCTGGTTTTTCCCATTCTCAGCCGAAACCGCTTTTCACTTATATTAAAGGGTGTAGCCCGTGGCGTGAAAAAGATAACGCTGCTACTTAGCTATCCTACTGATGAAGTAGGTAATCCTCTGGTTTCGATAGAACAGTTGGACAAAGTAGGCATTAATCCGCTAAGTGATATCCTGACAGAATCACGATTCAAACAGTTGTTCGGTGAATATAAACACCCTTATACCGGTATCGATTATCTGCAATATTACCGCGAAATAATTGAAGCAGAAGATTGCCAGGCCGAGATAGTTTTGGCTAATGATCCGCGTGTGATTTTAAACTATACTCGTGATATTTTGGTTTGTGATGTTCACGGCCGTGAACGCAGCAGAAAAGTTTTAGAAAGCTGCAGTGACGGTCTGGTTTATGCCTTGTCCGATATTTTGGCCGAACCAGTCGAGGACAGTGGTTACAATGCTCAGTACGGACTTTTGGGCAGCAATAAGGCCAGCGAGGAAATGCTTAAACTATTTCCGCGTACCAGCTCTCAGCTGGTAGAAGAAATAGCTGCATTGTTCAAAGATCGCAGCGGCAAAAAAATCGAAGTCATGGTTTATGGCGACGGTGCTTTTAAAGATCCTGTTGGTAAAATCTGGGAACTGGCTGATCCGGTAGTTTCTCCCGCCTTTACCGAAGGTTTGAGTGGGGTCCCGCATGAAGTCAAGATCAAGTATCTGGCTGATTATACTTTTTCTGAACTATCCGGTGATGAACTGGAAGAGCAGATCCGTGCTGCGATTCTTGCCAAAGACGATAACGGAGATAAAACGAGCATGAGTTCAGAAGGAACAACACCGCGTCGCTTGGTAGATTTACTGGGTTCACTGGCAGATCTCACCTCGGGCAGTGGCGACAAAGGAACACCCGGAGTTCTGATCCAGGACTACTTCGACAGTTTAGCCGAATAA
>CAZVVR010000049.1:0-8504 GCA_964630605.1 uncultured Mageeibacillus sp.
CACCCTGATCTCTGTCGAATTTCTTGTCTCTTCTCATGCTCTACTCCCTTAAAATGACAGTCCGGCTTCGCGTGCCGCATCTGCTAATGCTTCCACTCGCCCGTGATATTTATAACCGCCGCGATCAAAAATCGCAGTCTTAATTTCTTGTTCAAGCGCACGTTCGGCGATCAGTTTTCCCACTGCTTTGGCAGCTTCAATATTTCCACCGCGTTCCAGTTCTTTCGCCAGCACCTTATCTTTTGAAGATGCCTGCGCCAGAGTAACACCGTTATCATCGTCGATCAACTGCGCGTAGATTTCCGTATTACTACGGAAAACACATAGTCTTGGGTGCGTAGCAGTGCCATGAAGCTTATTTCTGACACGCGCATGACGACGGAGACGATTTTTATTTCTAGATTGTTTTATGCTCATAATATTCGCTCCTTATTTCGCGCCTGTTTTGCCGACTTTAAGTCGCAGGATTTCGCCTTCATATCTGATACCCTTGCCTTTATAAGCATCAGGTAAACGGAGGGCACGGATTTTCGCAGCCGTTTCTCCGACCAATTGCTTATCACTGCCGCTAACCGTTATTTTGTTGTTAGCAGGAACATCAAATGTGATTCCCTCAGGTTCTTCAACTCGAATCTGATGTGAATAACCTACGTTCAAAATTATAGCCGAACCTTCTTTGGTGGCATTATAGCCAATACCCGTGATTTCGAGCTTTTTTGAAAATCCTTTTTCCAACCCTATAATCATATTATTGATTAAACTGCGGGTAAGCCCGTGCATCGAGCGGCCAAAGCGATCGTCCTGCAGACGCTCTACTGTCAGCACACCGTCATTAACGTTGACTTTAACCAGCGGTGAAATGCTCTGGGTTAACGATTGATTGCCCTTTTTAACGGTAACGACGTCATCAGCAACTGAAACGTCTACGCCGGCAGGGATTTCAATCGGCATTTTTCCTATTCGTGACATACTGTCCTCCTGCTCTTAAGATTGGGGGTCTTTGACCCTTTTCAGAGTGTTATTTTTGAGCTCCATTAGAGAGCCTGTTTCAAATCTGTCCGGTTGTTACCAGACGTAAGCCAGAACTTCGCCGCCAATGTTAGCGCGACGGGCACTGCGATCAGTCATAACACCCTGAGAGGTAGAGATGACGGCAATACCTAAGCCATTCTGCACTCGCGGCAAATTGGCTGCATCTGCGTAAACCCGCAATCCGGGTTTGGAGATGCGACGAATACCCATAATAACCGGCTTAGAGCCATGATAACGCAGCGTAGCAGTCAATACTCCCTGCATATCATCAGCTTTGAATTCAACTTTTTCTATATACCCTTCTTCAACTAAAATATCAGCTATCGCTTTTTTCAACTTTGAAGCGGGAATTTCACAGGACTTGTGTCCTGCACGCCCGGCATTACGGATGCGGGTCAACATATCAGCTACTGTGTCAGTACTTTTCATGAACTTGCTCCTCCTTACCAGCTGGCTTTGCGCACACCGGGAATATGGCCTTTATAAGCCAATTCACGGAAGCAAATACGGCAGACACCAAATTTTCTCATGTAAGCACGAGGGCGTCCGCACAACTGACAGCGATTGTGTTCACGAGTACTGTATTTTTGCTCTTTTTGAGCTCTAACTATTTGTGATTTTTTCGCCATATATATATTTCTCCTATTTGCGGAACGGCATGCCCAATGCTTCAAGCAAGGCTTTGCCTTCTTCATCGGTTTCGGCAGTTGTCACGATGACAATGTCCAAACCTCTGATCTTATCTATACTATCGTAATCTATCTCAGGAAAAATCAACTGCTCACGGGCGCCCAGGGTGAAATTTCCATGGCCGTCAAATGAGTTTGGATTAATCCCGCGAAAGTCACGCACTCGCGGTAAAGCTACACTAATGAGTTTGTCAAAAAAGTAGTACATGCGGTCACCGCGCAAAGTTACTTTAGCTCCGATAGCCATACCTTCACGCAACTTAAAATTCGCAATTGATTTTTTTGCATAGGTTACTACCGCTTTCTGACCTGCTATTGTCGTCAAATCTTCAACAGCATTGTCGATAGCTTTAGAGTCTTCTTTAGCATCACCCACACCCATGTTTAAGACAATTTTACTTAGCTTGGGTACTTGCATGACTGAGGTGTAGTCGAACTCTTTCACGAGTGCCGGAATGATTTCTTCTTTATATCTTTCTTGTACTCTATTCATCGTTCACCTTATTTCTTTGCCGAGCGGATAACAGAAATCTGCTCTCCGCAAGATTTGCAAAAACGCACCTTATCTCCATTGTCTAAAAATTTGACTCCGGTTTTAGATGGACGTTTGCATTCACTGCAAACCAGCATCACGTTTGAAGCATCAATCGGAAGCTCTTGATTAATAAGGCCACCTTGCTGTGTGCGGGTCCTAGGCTTTACATGTCGTGTACCTAC
Organism: uncultured Mageeibacillus sp.; assembly: GCA_964630605.1. Taxonomy (GTDB): domain Bacteria; phylum Bacillota; class Clostridia; order Saccharofermentanales; family DTU023; genus DTU032. Next base: position 2,439 of record CAZVVR010000049.1, read on the forward strand.
ATTGACACCTTCAACCAGAATCCGGCCTGTCGCAGGATATACTGCAATAACTTTTCCTGATTTGCCCGCATCTTTACCAGTCAAAACATAGACACGATCGTTAGTTTTTACATGAATTTTTTTAGCCATCTTGCCCTCCTATAAGACTTCCGGGGCGAGAGACAGAATTTTCATATATTTCTTAGCTCTCAGCTCGCGGGCAATCGGTCCAAAGATACGAGTACCCTGGGGGTTTCCGTCATCTTTCAAAATAACCGCTGCGTTCTCATCAAAGCGAATTACTGAACCATCGCTGCGTCTTATTCCCGATTTGGTGCGTACGACAACTGCTTTAACTACATCGCCTTTTTTCACAACACCACCGGGAATGGCTTCTTTTACGGAGCAAACAATAATATCGCCAACGTTAGCGTAACGTCTGCCGGTGCCCCCCAATACTTTTATGCACATCAGCCTTCTGGCGCCGGTATTATCCGCAGACCGCAGCTGACTTTGTACTTGAATCATAATTCTAGTCCTCCAATACGCTCTCTTACTTGGCTTTCTCTATGATTTCAATCAGGCGCCAACGTTTACTTTTGGAAAGCGGACGTGTTTCCATTACACGTACACGGTCGCCAATGCGGCACTCATTGTCTTCATCATGAGCTTTGAGCTTATAAGACTGTTTCAAATATTTCTTATAAAGAGGGTGACGTACAAGCTGTAACACTTCGACAGTTATGGTTTTATCCATTTTGTCGCTGATCACTACGCCTTCTCTTTGTTTGCGATCGTTGCGCTCACTCATGCTTTCATCCCTCCATCATTAAGTTCCTGCTGACGCATAACGGTTTTCACACGGGCGATATCGCGCTTGACATGTTTCAGCTGCAAAGGGTTTGCCAGCTGATTGGTTGCATGTTGAAAGCGCAGTTTAAATAACTCTTCCTTGAGTTCAATAAGTTCTTTTTCAAGCTCTGTAGAGCTTTTCTTCCTTAACTCAGTTGCCTTCATCTGCTTCAACCTCCTCGCCATCATCTTCGACATCTTCACCTTCAACGGCTTCAACATCTTCAGCATCTTCATCAACGATGCCGGCTTCTACCATTTCATCCTCAGTCATCATATCCTCAGGAATATCCAGTACCTGGACTTCGGCGAATTTAGCGATTTCTTCTTCACTGAACTCACGGTCACTTTCGATAAACTTCGTTTTGCACGGCAGTTTGTGCGCTGCCAATCGCAATGCTTCGCGTGCGTTGGCTTCAGAAATACCGGCAACTTCAAACAGAACGCGTCCCGGTTTAACTACCGCTACCCAATACTCCGGAGCACCTTTACCTTTACCCATACGAGTTTCGGCAGGTTTTGCAGTGACAGGTTTATCAGGGAATATTTTGATCCACACCGTACCACCGCGACGGAAGTAACGGTTAATAGCAATACGCGCCGCTTCGATCTGATTGCCTGTAATCCAGCTCGGCTCAGTTGCGACCAGACCAAATTGGCCATAGGTTACTCTATTGCCGCGGGTTGCCCTGCCCTTCATCCGGCCACGATGTTGCTTTCTATATTTTGTGCGTTTAGGCATTAACATCGGAAGTGCCTCCTTCTTGATCTGATTGCGTTTTCTTCACAGGAAGTACTTCACCCTTATAAATCCATACCTTAACGCCTATCAGCCCGTAGGCTGTGTGGGCTTCTGCGAAACCATAATCAATATCGGCACGCAGTGTATGCAGGGGAATTGTACCTTCGTGGTACTGTTCGGAACGAGCGATTTCAGCTCCGCCCAGACGACCGGACACCATGGTTTTAATACCTTTGGCACCGTTCTTCATGGCACGGCCGATAGCTTGTTTCATTGCACGTCTGAATGAAGTTCTTGCTTCCAGTTGACGAGCTATACCTTCAGCTACCAGTTGAGCTTCTATATCTACGTTACGTACTTCTTTTACATTAATGTAAAATTCGCTGTCGAAACGCTTTGTCAGCTTTTTCTTTAATTTATCAATTTCTGCGCCCTGACGACCAATAATTATTCCCGGTTTCCCCGTTGTTATTGTAACTAAGGTTTTGTCGTCTCCTTCACGCTCGATTTCAATCCGGGAAACTCCGGCGCGTGAGGTTTCAGAGAGCACAAGATCACGTATTTTTTTGTCTTCAACAAGGTAGCGGGCAAAATTGTTTTTATCCGCATACCAGCGTGAATCCCAGTCTTTAATGACTCCTACACGAAAACCGTGTGGATTAACTTTCTGACCCATATTATGCTTCCTCCTCTTCGCTTTCTCTCAAAACAACGGTTACGTGACTGCTGCGCTTCAATATCCAGGAAGCTGCACCTTTGGCTCGGGGCCTAATACGCTTCATAGTGGGACCTTCCGTCGCGTTAATCTCCGCGACGTATAAACGTTCGGGGTCCAAACCATTGTTATTCACTGCGTTCGCTGTGGCAGAATTAAGCAACTTTATCAAGGGTTGCGCCGCTGCGTTTGGGGAATATTCTAATAGGGCCAGTGCTTCCCGCAGTGATTTACCGCGGATCAGACTGGTGAGTAGATTTACTTTTTTTGAATTCATGCGCAAATGTTTAACCGATGCACGGCCTTCATCACGGCCAATGCCGAGATACTTGCGCTCTTTCTTAGTCAAAGTTGGTGTTTTTTGATTGCGCCTGGTATCTGCCTTGTGAGCAGCTATGAGCTCTTCGCGCCTTTCTTCTAATTCAACTTTACTCATTACTTTTCTTGACATATATATTCTCCATCCTCACTGCGATCAGCCAACAATAGCACGTCGTTCAGACGTACCATGTCCTCTGAAGGTCCGCGTGGGAGCAAACTCACCTAATTTGTGGCCGACCATTTCTTCAGTAATATAGATCGGTACATGTTTTCTGCCGTCATGAACTGCGATCGTGTGGCCTACCATCTCAGGGAAAATTGTGGAGGCTCTGGACCATGTCCTTACGACACGGTGTTCATTCTTTTCGTTCAATGCATCTATTCGCTTTATCAGTGCTTCTTCAACATAGAAGCCCTTTTTCGTAGAACGACTCATTCTCTATCCTCCTTACTTCCTACGTCTGCCTCTGACGATCATTTGATTGGATTTCTTGTTACGATGACGTGTTTTGTAGCCACGTGTTGGTTTACCCCAGGGAGTGAGCGGGCTTGGCATTCCAATAGGAGACTTACCTTCACCGCCACCGTGCGGGTGATCAACAGGGTTCATTGCAGATCCGCGTACATGCGGTCTTCTGCCCAAGTGACGTTTACGTCCGGCTTTACCAATAGAAATAATGCTGTTTTCAACATTGCTTACCGTACCGATTGTTGCACGGCAGTCCTGCAGGACGAGCCGCACTTCAGTCGAAGGCATACGCAAAGTAGCATAACGGCCTTCTTTAGCAATCAATTGCGCAGACGAACCTGCGGAGCGAACCAGCTGTCCGCCTTTTCCGGGATGCATTTCTATATTGTGAATCTGCGATCCTACCGGAATTGAGCTTAAAGGTAAAGCATTGCCGACAGATATTTCTACTGCCTCGCCTGACATTACGGTATCACCTACTTTTAACCCATGCGGAGCCAGAATATAGGATTTTTCACCGTCTGCATAGTAGAGCAATGCGATAAACGCTGAACGATTAGGATCGTACTCAATTGCTTTTACACGTGCAGGGATATCATCCTTGATACGTTTCCAATCGATTTTTCTGTATTTTCTACGGTTACCGCCACCTCGATGACGGACCGTGATTCTGCCATAGTTGTTGCGACCACTGGTCTTCTGCTGCGTTTGAAGCAAACTTTTTTCCGGAGCTTTTTTTACTGTTAAGTCAGAAAAATCAACTCTAGTCATCTGCCTTCTCGCGGGCGAAGTCGGTCTATAACTTTTTGCCATTATATTTCTCCTTCTTTCGCGTGAACGGCTTATTGGCCGAACCCGAATTCTTCAATCGAAGTTTTGTATTTTTTTGACCTGGTAGCTGTTTTGCCTCCCGCAGTCTGATATGACTCGTCGGAAGGATCGCTATCTATCGTAACAATTGCTTTTTTGCGGGCGGCAGTCATACCTTTTTTTCCGGAACCGACTCGCCGTTCTTTACCCCGCAAATTAATTGTATTAACTCCTGTAACCTTGACTTCAAAAAGTGCTTCAATAGCTCTTCCTATTTCAGTCTTGCTGGCACGGCGATCTACTTCAAAAGTATATTTACCGTAAGCAGCTTCCATCATACTTTGTTCTGTAATAACGGGACGAATAATAATTTCGTGTGGATTTTTCATGATGCGTATACCTCCTCGATTGTGCCCAGAGCTTCACGTGTTATCACAAGCAAATCTGAATTCAGAAGATCCAACACTGAAAAAGCATTAACTGCAGCTGTACGCACATTAGGAATATTACGAGCCGAACGTATTACTTCCACGTTGCTTCCGCTGGTAATAATCAGTGCAGAAGAGTCTACACCTACATTCTTTAAAATCTCTGTCATCTCACGGGTTTTGTGTGTTTCCATATCCAATGAGTCCAGGACTACCAGCTTTTCGTTAGCCAGTTTATCGGACAACAATGAACGCATCGCAAGACGTTTGACTTTCTTAGGTAAACGCTTTCTGTAGGACCTGGGTCCGGGACCGAAAGTAACACCACCGCCAACAAAAATCGGAGACCGGTTCGAACCGTGACGGGCACGGCCGGTTCCCTTTTGACGATATGGTTTACGTCCGCCACCGCGCACTTCGGAGCGGTCTTTAGTCTTGCTGGTTCCCTGGCGTCGATTAGCTTGCAGAGCAATCATCGCTCTATACACAGCATCAAGGTTGGGTTCAATTGCAAACACATTTTCAGATAAATCTAGAGTATCAACAACGTCGCCTTTAATATTTAAAACATTAACTTGCATTTATCAGTTCCTCCGTCTTACTTTCCCTTAACGCTTGTCTTGATTTCCAGCAAACTGCGTTTTGGACCAGGTACTGAACCGCGTACTACCAAAATGTGACGCTCTGCGTCCACCTGTACTACTTTTAGATTCTGCACTGTCACGCGCTTATTACCCATCTGCCCGGGTAATCTCTTGCCTTTGAAAACCTTGCCCGGAGTTGCCGAGGAACCCATAGAACCAGGTCCGCGGTGGTACTTAGAACCATGAGACATGGGACCGCGTGAAACACCATGGCGTTTAATTGAGCCCTGGAAACCTTTTCCTTTGGAAACGCCTGAAATATCTACAAAGTCGCCTACATTAAACATGTCGGCAACATTTATTTCCTGTCCTGCCTCAAACTCTTCACCTTCATCTGCGGTAAATTCACGGATAAAGCGCATTGGAGCTATTTCCAGTTTTGAAAATTGACCGCTGTGAGGACGAGTGCCTTTTTTATAATTTTCATAAGCAGCTCGGGTAGCTACATAGCCGTCTTTTTCTTCTGTTTTATTCTGTATGACCTTAAGTGGCCCACAGGCTATGACGGTTACAGGAATCGAAGTTCCTTCTTCGTCAAATATTTGTGTCATACCAGCTTTGCGGCCAAGCATGAATTTTGCCATCTTCTATTACCTCCTGGTTATTGGTTCACAACCACGGTGAACATTGACCAATAAATGTTATAGTTTAATCTCGATATTCACTCCGGCGGGCATTTCCAGCCTCATCAGAGATTCAATAGTTCGCTGTGTAGGCGTAAGTATGTCTATCAGACGCTTATGAGTACGAATCTCAAACTGTTCACGCGAATCTTTGTCAACGTGAGGTGAGCGCAAAACCGTGTAAATTTCTTTATCTGTGGGCAAGGGTATCGGTCCCGATATGCTTGCTCCAGTGTTTTTAGCCGTCTCAACGATACGTTCAGCACTCTCATCAAGAATGCGGTGATCGAAAGCTTTAAGTCGAATTCTAATCGTTTGCTTAACTGCCATTTTTTTCCTCCTATGGCTACGTTTTAATCACTTATCTCAATAATCACTATCGACTCGGGTGTATCTTATGTTTTCCTTTTAAAACCCAGTCGTAGTTTTTGGCGCTTACGCTGGGTGCTAAGCTGCCGCGTGATTATCGTCCGGATCATGCCG
>CAZVVR010000050.1:0-8445 GCA_964630605.1 uncultured Mageeibacillus sp.
CCTACCGCATGCAAGGATATAGGCTGATCGCCGGCGTTGACGAGGCCGGCAGAGGACCTTTGGCAGGACCTGTTTTTGCTGCAGCTTGTATTTTACCTGCCGATAAAAAATTCCCGGGATTAAATGATTCTAAAAAAATGACCGTAAGGCGGAGACAGGCCTTATATGAACAGATTGTCGATAATGCAGTATCATGGCATGTGGCTTCTGTTTCTGCTTCAATTATCGACGAAATCAACATTCTGGAAGCCAGCAGAATTGCTATGATTAAGGCCTTGCGGGGATTATCTGTGGAACCTGATCTGGCTTTGGTAGACGCGGTCTGCCTGGAAGGATTTTCTTACCCTGTGTTAGCGAAAATTCAGGGTGATGCTGAGTGCAATGTTATTGCTGCTGCTTCGGTATTGGCCAAAGTAAGCCGTGACCACTTGATGTGCAGTTATAATGAGCTATACCCTGAGTATGCCTTTCACAGTAACAAGGGTTATGGCACGGCGGAACATATTGAAGCCTTAAAAAAATACGGCGCCTGCCCTATACATCGACGCAGTTTTTTGAAAAACTTCTCAATTAAAAAACATCAAGCTTGGAGACAGGGAGAACAAACCGAATCTTATGTGGCTTCCTTGTTAATTGAAAGAGGATTTCAACTTTTGGGTCGCCGCGTCAAAATTGCCAATCTGGGCGAACTCGATTTGGTAGCATTAAGAAATAATACTCTTTATGTAATCGAAGTTAAAGGAAGAAGTAATTCCCAAGAATATGGAGGAGCCTGTGGTGCCTTGTCGTCTAGACAGGTTTCACGCATTAAAAATTGCGCCAAGGTTTTTTCTGTGAAACATAAGTTAGATGGTTTGCCAATTGAATTGATTTATGCAGCCTGCGAACTGGACCGGGACGGCAGAGTTGTAGAGATGCAGTTACTTCCAATTCTATAAGATAATTTCCTATTAAACTGTTTGTTGTTTAAGATCGACATGAGTTATCATGTTATTACAACTTGTCCAATCTATTTTATTGTATTATCCGGTGTCTATGATAAGATGTAAGGACCAGCTTGAGGAGGCGAATACATGAAACTTGATAAGCATAGTAGTATCCCACTGTACGCTCAACTACGTGAATTAATCGTAGAACGCATTCAAGACAACAGCTATAAACAAGGCGAACGTATCCCTTCAGAAATGCAATTTTGTGAGGAACTGGATTTGTCGCGTCCAACTGTGCGGCAGGCTATCTCAGAATTAGTTTCTGATGGTATTTTGGAGATTCAAAAAGGTCGAGGAACATTTGTAGCAAAGCAGCCGGATCGCTTGCGAATACCCCACTTCAATTCTCTCACCTTTAGCTTTTTGAACCTTACATCCTATGAGAGTTTAGCTTTGGAACCGATAAATTTGGTAGAAGCTAATGCTGAACTGGATGAAATATTTGGTTTGAGTGAAAAAAGACACCCCGGTTATTGGCTGGCCCAATGGCCGATTGTATATGATAATATTGTTCACGGCTGGTGTACTTCTACAATTCCTGTTCAAATCTTCCCTGATTTAGGTCAGGCCATTTCTTCAGGAAAACGAATGCTTGATATCAAGTCGAACAAGTACGCCCATTTGCCGGTCAAGGGTAGCGTCAGTTTACTGGCTCGCCCTGCGCTTAACTCCGAAGCTAAGATCCTGGAAATTCCAAGACGTACGATTGTTTTGGCTGTTGAAGGACCGCTTTACGGAAGAAATGGCAATACCTGTGAGTATTTACGTACAGCTTTGCGCACAGATATGTTAAGCTTGGAGATCAATTAATTTTTTTAAAAAGAGGTAAACGTGAGTAAATATTTTGACTACGCAGCTAGTGCTCCTATCAAACAACATGTTCTAGATAATTACATAGTGAATACTCGTAATTGTTACGCTAATCCGGCATCATCCCATTATTACGGATTGGAAAGCCGAAAACTAATTGACGAAGCACGTCAAATAATTGCAAATACTTTGGATTGTAACGAGTCTGAAATTGTCTTTACGTCAGGCGGAACAGAGTCAATTAACACTGCCTTAAAAGGAAGTGCCTATCATCTGTCGGCCAGTGCTCCCAAAAGCTTGATAACGAGCAGGGGAGAGCACGACGCTACCATCGAAAGCGTAAAGTTTTTAGAGCGTTTTTGCGATTTTCAAACAAAATGGATAAGTTTAGAGAAAACCGGTGAGTTAAATCTTGATGACTGGAAAACCGCAGTAGAAGAAACAGAATATAGTCTGGCCAGCTTTATTTACGTCAGTAATGAAACCGGTGCAATTAATGATTTAAACAAAATAGTTGAGATTACGCGACGGGCTAACCCAAGAACATTGATTCACAGTGACGTGGTCCAGGTTATCGGCAAACTCCCATTTTCTTTCAGAAAGTCGGGGCTCGACTTTGCTTCTATAGCGGGACATAAATTAGGTGCTCCTAAATCTTGCGGCTTGTTATTGGTTCGAGACAAAAAAACAATTGAACCACTTCTGCATGGCGGAGGTCAGCAGAACAACAGACGTTCAGGCACTGAGGATGCTCCTCTTATTTATGCTTTGGCAGAGGCTATTGAACTTTCAAATGATAAAATTGCTGCAAGCTACGAAAGAGTTGCGGAACTCAGAGAACGTTTTCTTGATTTGCTGCAACAATTTGAAATTCCACATCAGGTGCTGTCACCTGACAACGGTTTAGCTTTAGTACTAACAATATCATTTCCCGGCTTGCGCGGCGAAACGCTGCAAAACGCATTAACTGAGCGCGAAATTGCTATTTCGATCGGTTCTGCCTGCCATGCTGATCAGGTAGGCAAAAATCCGGTACTGGAAGCAATGGGTTATGACAAAGAGACCATAGCCAATAGTGTTCGTTTCAGTTTTAATGTCGCTCACACAAGTAAGGAAATCGATTTGCTGGCGCAGGCTATTGATTACGCTTATCGGGAATATGCCCGGCCTTAAAAGTTATGTCAACCTCAAATAAAACAAATCTTTTGTTAATCAGAATAGGTGAAATAGCTTTAAAAGGCTTAAATCGCGGTCGGTTTGTACGACAGCTGATACGTAATATCCGCTTCCGGGTTAAAGATTTAGGCCGTTTTGATATTAACGAGTCTTCTTCTCGAATTTGGTTACGAGTACTTTCAGAAGAAACTGATATCAATCAAGTTATCGAACGCGTTACTAAGATTTTCGGGATTGTTTCTGTATCTCCGGTACAGGAGCTGCCGCTCGAATATTCCGATCTTGAGACTGAAAGTTTAGCTTACGTTGCTAATCTACTGTCAAAAGATAAGAAGTCCTATAGTTTTAAAGTTGAAACGCGCCGCGTCAACAAAAATTTTCCCATGGGGAGCTATGACGTCAGTTCCGGTTTAGGAGCCGCCCTTCTGAATGCTTTTCCCGCCAGGTTAAAAGTAGACGTCCATAATCCGGATTTTATTGTCCGGGTAGAAATCAGAACAAGCATATATCTCTACCATCAAACTATTGCCGGTCCGTCAGGACTGCCCAGTGGTATGGGCGGCAAGGGAATGTTGCTTATTTCAGGTGGCATTGACAGTCCTGTAGCTGGTTACCTGATGGCTTCCCGCGGCATGTTGCTGAATGCAATATACTTTCATGCATCTCCATACACCGGACCTGAAGCATTAAAAAAAGTAGAAGATCTGGCAAAAATTGTCGCACGTTATTCCGGAACTATTCTATTTCATCAGGTGGATTTTACAGAAGCTCAATTAAAGCTCGCTGATGCTGTCCCGGAGAATATGCTTACTATTGTTATGCGCCGCTTGATGCTTGTGGTTTCAGAAAAGCTGGCCCGCAGGTATAAAGCAAAATGCCTGATAACCGGTGAAAGTCTGGGACAGGTTGCCAGCCAGACTTTAGAAGCTATTGTAGCTTCAGATGCTGTTACTACAATGCCAATCTTCCGGCCCCTGATCGGAACCGACAAAAACGAGACAATCAAGATCGCACGCAGTATCGGGACTTATGAAACATCCATTTTGCCCTACGAAGATTGCTGCACAGTTTTTGTATCCAAACATCCCAAGACACATCCAGAACTTATTGACGTGGAAATTGCGGAAGCAAACATTGATTTAGAATCATTGGCGAATGAAGTTATGGACAAAATAGACACATATCCAATAAAAGCTTATTCAAATTAGTCAAATCATCTGTTAGCCTTCAACAAAGAGCGTCTTAACGTGCTTTTTTCCCTAAGTATGGTACAATAATCGGTGGTATAAATAGTTTTTAAACAATAATGGAGGTAGTAATGTTATATCAACACGTAAAAGAAACAGATCCTAAACTTTATGATTCTCTCATCTGCGAATTAGATCGCCAGCAGACTAAGTTGGAAATGATAGCATCAGAAAACTTTGTTAGCGAAGCAGTTCTGGAAGCAGCCGGATCCATACTTACTAACAAATATGCAGAAGGCTATCCCAATCGTCGTTATTACGGTGGTTGTGAATATGTTGACATCGCAGAAGATTTAGCTATTGATCGTGCTAAAGAACTTTTCGGTGCCGAATTTGCCAACGTTCAGCCGCATTCAGGCTCTAACGCCAATATGGGTGTTTACTTTGCCATGCTGGAGCCCGGTGACACCATTCTTGGTTTGGACCTTGACCACGGCGGACACCTGACTCACGGTATGAGAATTAATTTCTCAGGTAAATACTTTAAAGCCGAAGGCTATAAAGTCAATCGTGAAACCGAACAAATTGATTACGACGTTGTCCGTGAGCGTGCTTTAGAAGTAAAACCCAAGATGATTATTGCCGGTGGCAGCGCTTACCCACGCAAAATCGATTTCAAAAAATTCCGTGAAATTGCTGATGAAGTTGGCGCATACCTAATGGTCGATATGGCTCATATCGCTGGTTTGATCGCAGCTGGTCTGCATGAAAATCCGGTACCTCATGCCGATTTTGTTACCTCCACAACTCATAAAACTTTACGTGGACCACGTGGTGGAATCATTCTGGCCAAAGAAGAATACGGCAAAAAGATTAACTCTGCTATTTTCCCGGGACTTCAGGGTGGTCCTTTGATGCACATCATTGCGGCTAAAGCAGTTGCTTTCCAGGAAGCTTTGCAGCCTTCCTTTAAGGAATATCAGAAAAATGTAGTTGAAAATGCAATAGCATTAGGCGAATCGCTCAATAAGCATGATGTAAATCTAGTCTCTGGTGGTACAGACACACACCTGCTTTTGATCGACCTGCGCGGCACTGGCTGTAATGGTAAAGTTCTGCAGGAAAGACTGGATGATGTCAATATTACAACTAATAAGAATACTGTTCCTTACGAAACTGAAAAAGCAACAATTACCAGTGGTCTTCGTATTGGCACACCGGCACTGACAACCCGTGGTTTTGGCAAAGAAGAAATGGAACTGTTAGGCGAGCTGATTTCACTTGCTATCTTTAAATATGATGAAAGCAAAGAAAGAATCCTTAAGGATGTAGCGGAACTGTGCGAGAAATTCCCGCTCTATGCCGACCTTAAATAATGAAAATTCTAATTCAGATAGGCGAGCGCCCTTAGCCTATCGTATGGCTCCTGTGACGCTGTCCGACTTTGTCGGACAGCGTCATATTCTTTCTGAAGGCAAGCTTTTGCGTCGCATGATTAAGGCCGATCGTTTATCTTCCATTATTTTGTTTGGACCACCGGGTACAGGTAAGACTTCTGTTGCCCGTGTTATCGCCAACAGTACCCAAGTACCTTTTAGTCAATTAAATGCTGTTACTTCCGGTGTTGCAGATATTAAGCGTGTCATCACTGATACCGGTAACCCTTTGCTTAACCCCAGCGGCCGCACTGTTTTGTTTATAGATGAAATACATCGTTTTAACAAGTCACAGCAGGACGCTTTGCTACCATCCGTTGAAAACGGCAGCATAATTCTAATCGGAGCCACAACCGAGAATCCATATTTCCAGGTTAACAAAGCTCTTATTTCCCGTTCAACCGTTTTTCAGCTTTACCCTCTGGAGGTTGAAGATATTAATCTGATCCTGGAGCGGGCTTTGCAAGACAAAGAAAGAGGCCTGGGTGACCTTTTACTGGATGTATCTGCAAAAGCTTTAGATTTCTTTGCACAAAGAGCCCAGGGTGACGCCAGGATAGCGTTAAATGGGCTTGAACTAGCTGCTTTGACAACTAAGCCTAACGCAGAAGGCGTGATTGAAATTGACGTTGAGGACGCCATGGACTCGATGCAGGAAAAAGTTGCTCTTTACGATGCCACGGGCGAAGCTCACTACGATACAGTTTCTGCCTTGATAAAATCTATGCGCGGCAGTGATCCCCAGGCAGCAATTCATTACTTGGCCAGAGCTTTGCAAGGCGGTGAAGATATAAATTTTATCGGTCGCCGTTTGGCCATAGCAGCTGCAGAAGAAGTAGGTATGGCCAATCCTCAGGTTTTGTCAATTGTAACCTCTGCCTGGCAAGCCGCACAAATGGTTGGGATGCCCGAAGCCCAGATCATTTTGTCTGAAGCTGTAATTTGTATCGCGACCAGCCCTAAATCAAATGCCAGTTATGCGGCCATCAAGAAAGCCATGGAGGATATTAAGAATAAAGATATTGGTGAAATACCTTTTTACTTACGTAATGCTCCGGCTGAAGGTATGAAAGATCTTGGCTACTCTCTGGGTTATGAATACAGTCATGATTTTCCCCAAGCAATTTCGTCACAAAAGTTCCTTCCCGAAAAATTGCGAGGAGTACAATATTATAAACCGACCAATCGCGGTTACGAGCAAACTGTAAGAAAGTGGATGGCAGAAGCAGAGAAGCTTCGCCAATCAGCACAAGATAATAAACGTGAAGAAAGAGCAGGCAGTAATGACTAAACAAACCGAAAGCAAGAGCAGAGTTTATTTTGATCATGCAGCTACAACAGCCATCCACCCGGAAGTGATGGCAGTTTTTTCGGATGCTTTACAAAATAATTATGGGAACCCTTCATCCTTTTATAAAGAAGGAAATCTGGCAAGCCGTGCCATGAATCTGGCCCGTGCTTCTATTGCAGAGCTACTTGAAGTTAAGCCGGAAGAAATCTTTTTTACATCCGGCGGCACTGAAGCAGATAACTGGGCGATTAAAGGCGCTGCACTGGCACAAAGTAAAAAAGGAAAGCATCTGATTACCTCGGCGATTGAGCATCATGCAGTTCTGCACAGCATGCAGGCTTTGGAAAAACAAGGCTTTGAGGTGACATACCTGAAAGTTGATGCGGACGGCCTGGTCGATACGGAAGATTTACGGGCAGCGATTCGTCCGGACACCACACTGGTTTCAATCATGTATGCAAACAATGAGATCGGAACCATTCAGCCTATCAAAGAATTAGGCGATATTTGCCAGGAGAATAAAGTTTTATTCCATTGTGATGCCGTGCAGGCCTTAGGTGCGATTCCACTGCGACCCAAAGATTTGGGCGTCGACTTTATGTCTTTTTCCGGACACAAACTGTATGGGCCTAAAGGTATCGGCGTTCTATATAAGCGCAGGGCTGCCCGTTTGGCTCAGCTAATTGATGGCGGAGCACAGGAGCGCAATCAGAGAGGCGGTACAGAAAACGTCCCCTCGATAATCGCCATGGCTAAAGCAGTTGAACTGGCTTATTCAGATATGGAACAAGAGTCTAAAAGGCAAATCAGATTGCGTGATCGTTTAATCAATGAGATTCCTAAAATTATATCTTATGCTAAACTTAATGGACATCCGAACAAACGGTTGCCTAACAACGTAAATTTTAGTTTTGAGTTTATTGAAGGCGAGTCTATTTTACTTCTGTTGGATGCATTCGGTTATGCTTGCTCCAGCGGCTCGGCTTGCACCTCGGCCTCTTTAGACCCATCCCATGTATTGCTGGGCATAGGGCTGCCCCATGAAGTGGCCCACGGCTCATTGAGGATTAGTCTGGGACGTGAGAACACGGATGACGATATCGATCGTTTTCTGCAGGATTTGCCGAAGGTGATTCAACGTTTACGGGATATGTCACCTTTGTATGATGATTTTAAGAATAACAAAATAGAAGCCTTGATCCCGCGGGAAGGCGGAAACAGGCTAGTAAGAGAGGGTGGCTATGGAATATAGCGAAAAAGTAATGGATCATTTCATGAATCCTCGTAACATGGGCGAAATCTCCGATGCGACAACTTCAGGTACCGTAGGAAACCCTGTTTGCGGTGATATCATGAAAATTGATTTGATGATAGAAGATGACATTATTACCGACGCCAAATTCAAAACATTTGGCTGTGGTTCTGCCATTGCAACCAGCAGTATGGCTACTGAACTGATTATCGGTAAAAACACAGAAGAAGCTTTAGACATAAGCAACAAGGCCGTTGCCGAAGCTTTGGACGGGCTACCGGCAGTTAAACTGCATTGCTCTGTT
>CAZVVR010000051.1:0-3417 GCA_964630605.1 uncultured Mageeibacillus sp.
CAAAAGCAATTATCAAGTTCATCAACGAAGTTGCAAAACTTATTAACAGTGATTCGGATGTGAATGATTTAATGCGCGTCGTATTTTTGCACAATTACAACGTGTCCTATGCTGAAAAAATATTCCCTGCTGCAGATATTTCGGAACAGATATCTACTGTAGGTATGGAGGCATCAGGCACCGGAAACATGAAATTCATGATGAATGGTGCGCTTACACTGGGAACATACGATGGAGCTAATTTAGAAATTCTAACGGAAGTAGGGGAGGAGAACAGTTTCATGTTTGGTCCTAAACTCAAGGACTTCCCCGAGACCAAAGCTTATTATAATGCCCACTGGCAATATAAAAATATTCCCGGCTTAAAGCGTGCTGTAGATATCTTGGTTGACGGCACCATAACTGACGGGAATACCGGCATGTTCAAAGCATTGCACGATGGCCTGTTGCGCGGCACCAGCCAGGAAATGTCAGATCCGTACTATGTAATGGGTGATTTTAAAGATTACAGAGAAGCCCGCAAACTGGCTCATAACAGTTATCTGAAATCTATTGATTGGGCTCAGATGTGCTGGAGAAACATCTGCCGCAGCGGACATTTCAGTTCAGACCGAACAATCAGTGATTACGCTGAAGATATTTGGCAAATCACAGAAAATAAACTATAAAAAGGAAAGGTAAAATCATGGCAGAATTTAAGTTCGAAATAAAAAAAGAAATAGCAGTTTTGTCGAGCAGTAAATCAGGATGGAACAGAGAGCTAAACTTCGTCAGCTGGAATGAAGCGGCGCCCAAGCTGGATTTACGTGACTGGTCTCCTGATCATAAAAAAATGGGCAAGGGGATTACCCTGACTCAGGAAGAAGCTACTATTTTAAGAGAATTACTCAACCAGATATCTTTGGATGAGCTTTACCAATAATATTTAACAAACTTTGTATATATCAGCGGCTGCTGTAGGGAAGACCCTTACTGCAGCGCGCTGATGTCTTTTAAATAGGCTTCAACAAGTATGCGCTCAGGCGATTGTCCGATCGGGGCATTAAGTGGGTGACAGGTAATCAACAATATACGCTGCTCTTCCGTGTCTTCGCGAAAAACTATGCTTGCTAAATCATCCACAGGAACTATGTAATTGTCATCCACTATGTAGGTATATCTGTTTCCCTGATAATCAATATGAATAGTTGAGCCAACGCCTACTTCATTAAGTCTGTTGAAAAAACGGCCATAGTAAATCATCCGGTGCCCAAAATAAACACCGGTTCCGGCTTGATGTGGCAAAGCTGAACTGGGGTAATGGCCAACTGCTACACGCAGAGAGTAGGTGTCGGTGTTGTTTGCCAACGGTATTACAAGGTCGATACCGGGAATTCTCAGGGTACCCATACCGTAAACTGTTACAATATCAGAGTTTGTTTCAGCTCCTGAGTTAGTTTGTTCTGTTATTGCGTTCCCGCCTTCATCTTCAACCGGTCTTCTGCTGAAAAATGTCTCTTCTTGTCCCTCTTCTCCATGGACAATCAACTGATTAGACCGAAACGTAATGGTGGGATTGGGAGCATTATTTTCTACTTCTACCAAAAGCTCTTCTGAAGCAGCGTCTTGTTTTTTATTTTGAATTCTCGGTTCAACCAAAAAGTAGATACCCAGGGCAAGCAAAGTTACTCCGAGAAGCAGCAGTAAAAGCGATATCAGATCAAATTTTCTTCCTTTAGTTTTGTCGGATTTTATATTTTTTACAGAATCACTGGTTCTGTCATCATGATTACTCACAGTAAAAACCTCCTTAAACTTTATACTGTAGGTCTTACAGGAAAGATTTTAGCATATTTTAGCTGTTTTGATTTTTTATTTAATATTGGTTACAATGTGCGGGTAGATCTAGGTTAAGGAAAGAGGCTTTGCATGAAAGCAAGAAAAAGACTAGATCGAGTTTTGTTGCTTGTGGCTGCACTGTTAGTGCTGACATTAGCAGCGGTTCTGGTCGTTAGACTTGTGCAGAATAACGCTGAAGATTCCAGTGTCACTTTTGTAGCAGTCAACGAAACAGAAGCTAAGGCGGAAGTGCCGGAACTCGAAGTCATAAAAGAGCCGGCAGAGGCCTTACTTGAGCTGGACCATTTAGGTCGAAGCTTCCCTGAGATTATTGATGTTTATCCTGTACCGACTGTGAAACCTTGGTCAGCTACTTTGCCAGCTGTTGAAACTGATGACGAAATAGATAACAGCCCTGAATCTTTATCTGAAACTTACTCAGCTGTGACGTCTGCAGCAGAACTATCTGATTATGAAAAATTTCTTAATCCGCCCCCGGGCTCACATTATGTGGATTTAACCTTATTTGTTGCGGCAACCGGTGGCGTAAATTTGCGTAACGAGCCCAGTACCAGTTCTCTTGCCAAGCACATAATTAGTTACGGCAGCCCGGTTCACGTTGTCAGGTTAGAAGGGGACTGGGTTGAGGTCAAGCTGAGCGGAGGCGAGCGTGGCTTTATGTTGGGTGAATATTTGCAAGCCATCAGACCGCCGTCTTTAGAAACCAGCACCACTCAGGCTGCCAGTCTTGCTACTGAACAGATTCAGGAAAGTCAAACCACTGCCACATCGGTTTCGACAGTTGCACCGACAACAACAGCTGCTCCGGCTACGACAACTTCTACAACAGCTGCTCCGTCCGGCAACTTTTTACTGGGAATAGCAAATCCGGATCCTAATTATGCAGGCAGGCCGGTTCAGGTTGAAGATAGAGATGTCTTAGAAGGCTTGGTTATGGGTGAGTTTGGCAACAGTTATACAGGTGCTGTATTGGTAGCTCAGGCCATTCGTGACAGCATGACTTTAACCGGTGTTTACAATACAAGCCAAATAGCACGACAATGGGGTTATACTGCTGCGATCAGAGACAACATAAATGCAACAACTAAAAAAGCAGTAGCTTTTGTATTTGATGAAGGCGGCAGTGCAGTTCAGCATTCAATTTATTATTTTTATAATCCCAGTCTGTCGGCCGGACGTTTCCATGAAACACAAAAATTTGTAGTTGCATATGGTGGCTGTCGCTTTTTCTCCCGTTAATTTACAGGTAAACAGATGGAGTCTTCTAACTCATTAAAAAAAGAACTGCTGTCGCTGATGCGCCAGCATTTGTTTTATCCGCGACACTATTTAGGCCAGAATTTTCTTGTAGACAAAAAAGTGTTTGATTGTATTATCCGTCAGTTATCTTTAGGCAAGGAAGATGCTGTGGTGGAAATTGGGATGGGTCCCGGACTCATTAGCAGAGAGCTGGCTCAGAGAGCTGGTATGTACCTAGGATGCGAAATAGACCACCGCTTTAAAGATTTTCATGCAGAACTCTTTTCAAACCTGGATGTAAATGCTCATTTCATATATGAAGACGCACTAAAGATAGAT
>CAZVVR010000051.1:3427-8403 GCA_964630605.1 uncultured Mageeibacillus sp.
TTTAGTTTATACAGAGAAAGATTGGCACATTACGACCGTCTATTGATTTTCAGCAATTTGCCCTATTACATTACTACGGAGTTGATCTTAAAAATGATTCGCAGCTTTCCGCAAGCTGAACAAATGTTGTTTATGGTAGAAAAGGCTGCGCTCAACAGAGTATTGGCCCGGCCCGGTACTAAAGCTTACGGGCCTTTGTCTATAGTTAGCTCGCTTTGGGGCGAATGGGAAAAAGTAATGACAGTTTCCGGCCATAGCTTTGAACCGGCTCCGCGAACTACTTCCAGCCTATATTCCTTAATGGCTCGCCCTGATTCGCAGTTTAAAAAGACTGCCTCTATTCCTGCTTTTCAAGAATTCGCAGCAGCAGTGCTCAGAAACAGACGCAAAACACTGGCTAATTCGCTCCTGTATACTGAAATACAAGAAGATCATGTCATCAAAAAAGTCCTGAGCAGTTTTTTGAAATCTGAAAAATTAAAAGTTGGTATCAGGGCAGAATCTTTAACAACGCAACAATTTGCTAAACTGTATTGGATGCTTGTTAAGGTTTAATGAAAATTTAATTTTTAAATCATTTGTCAGAGGAGGGGTGCATATTTGTGAAGATTCCACGTAAACGTATCAAGGTACGTATCGGTAAAATGACATATTCTTTATCGGCTGACGAGGATATTGCTGAAATGAGAGATATTGCAGCTACTGCAGATGCTATGATCGAACAAGTCAGCAAAAAGTCTCCCGGTTTAAATGAGACCTCTGCTGCTGTTCTCGCTCTTGTCAATGCGGTGAGCATGATGCAGGATGCTTATGAAAAAACACGGATAGCCTACGGTGCCCGTGATGAAGCCGTATCAGCGAAAGATGAAGTGAAAGCAGAACTATCCCGAGTTCGTGAGCAATTTTGGTCTATTAAAAAGGACTTACTATATTACCGCAATTTATGCGATGTCTACGAATCGAAACTGGCCGAGCTGGCTTCAACAGTAGATGCTGATTTTTTCGAAGACAGTAAACTTTCCAAAAGCAAAAACCGTAAAAAACGTACTAAACCTTTGGAAGATCGGCAAACTATTATTAACGGTGTCGATGAACCTAAAGAAACATTAGAAGAAGATGAGTCAACCACCGCAGATACAAGATAATTTAATAGACATAAAGAGAAATAATGAATAGAAAACTAATCACAATTTATTTAGAAGCTGATCAAGGATTAATTCCTGAAGCTGCTTCAGCAGGTTCAGCCGGATTTGATCTGAGATCTCGCCAGTCCCTGATTATTGAACCGGGAGAAACTGTACTTATACCCACCGGAGTCAGACTGGCCATGCCCGCAGGCATTGAAGCACAGATACGGCCTCGCAGCGGATTGTCTCTGCGCAGTTCCTTACGGATTCCTAATTCTCCGGGGACGATCGATTCAGATTTCCGAGATGAAATTTGCATTATAGCTGAGAACACTAACTCGCTGTTTTTTGACGGCTCCATTTTGGTAAGAAATCCTGAACTTATCAGCACGTTGCACGAGGAAAGTAAACCTATTCAATTCAGCGAATATTTTAGGAAAAAAACAGGTAAGTATCTCCCCTTTGGCGTATCTGATCACACGATATACCTGGACAAAAAGGGACATCCTATCGGCAGTATTTATATAGAAGCCGGAGAAAGGATGGCACAACTGGTTTTTGCTGAAGTAATACATCCGGAGTTTAAGCTGGTAAATAAAGTTTCCGAAATAGGTCAAAACAGAGGAGGAGGCTTTGGTTCCAGCGGAAATAACTAATTATTTAATTTAAAACCAAAGATTAATAAAATCTGTTACAGCTTTAGAATAGTTTCCGCTTTCGCTGTTAAAAGCTGTAAGATGGCCTGAACCTTTCGCTTGGAAAGTTTGAGTCAGAGAAGGATGGGTTCTCTCGCGTTCTGCCCATAAAGGCATATAAGCGTTTTCAGGTAAAAGATTGTCACGCTCATATCCTAATAACAAAACCGGTACAGTAAGTTGGGATAAATAGCTCAGGTAATCCTGAGCTGCTTTATTGTCGGATGAAAGACGAATTGCCAACGGAACAGTCCGCGGCAAAAAATATCGACCGAAGCTTTGTTCTTTCGCTATTTTCGCTGCTATAAAATCATCACTCGAGCGAGCAGGCGTATCCAGAATTAAAGCAGATACTATATCGGGATTGCAGAGCTCTGATTCGTCGCTATGCGTCTTGTTGTCTTCAGCCTTATAAACCTCTTCCATATGAATCATCGCTCGTAAAACAGCTGCAGTGCCGCTACCTACGCCAAATAAAACAACAGGCCTGTTTGGAGCCGCAGTATATGCGTATTTTAGGGCAGCCAGCACGTCGTCGGATTCCATGTAACCAAAGGAGGATAAACTTCCATCTGATTCAGCGCTGTTACGCAAGTCGAAAGTTAGTACTGCACAGCCCGCTTTTGTCAGATTATCAAACAGATCAACACTATCCAGCCCAAAGGGAAGTCGATTCATCCCCTGACTGTGAACCAAAATTACTGTCGCCAGAGTTTCCTCAGTCTGGGCATTGATCCACCAGCCATAAAGATTTAAATCTCCCTTCAGCGTTTGAAAAGACACGTTGGAATAATCAGGCAAAAGATTGGCGGCGAAAGGCGATAGCTCCTGGCTTTCTTCTTTCATAATTTGGTTTGCTTTTACAAAGGAAGAAATAACAATACCAACTAATACAAAAGCCAGTACAGAAGCAAGAGTAATCAGAATAAGAAATATCCTGCGTTTCTTCTTTTTCTCGTTATAAATATTTTGGGAAATATATATATCTGCCATGTCAAATTCCTTTACTGTACCTTAGTTTAACAGATTGATGCAGCTAGTTATTATAATCTGATAGACTAATATTCATGGATAAAGATAAATCTTACATACTAGGTATAGAGACCTCCTGTGATGAAACTGCAGCTGCTGTAGTGGAATCCGGACGTGAATTAACAAGCAGCATGATTGCATCACAGATTGATGTACATGCGCTTTATGGCGGGGTGGTTCCGGAAATTGCTTCGCGTGAACATCTAAGGACCATAGTACCAGTCGTAGACCAGGCCTTAAGTCAGGCAAAGATCTCAGCAAATGACTTGAGCGCTGTTGCAGTAACAGTGGGTCCGGGCTTGGTAGGGGCTCTTTTGGTGGGTGTATCTTTTGCTAAATCTTTTGCTGCTGCGATCGATAAACCATTGATTCCGGTGCACCATATAGAAGGTCACATTGCTTCTGTCTATCTGTCGGATAGGGAAGTAGAACCACCTTTTCTTTGTCTGGTTGTTTCCGGTGGCCACTCGCATTTGGTAGCGGTGGATGACTACTGTAAATTTCGCATTTTGGCAAAAACTCGCGATGATGCTCCGGGAGAAGCTTTTGATAAAGTTGCCCGCGTTCTGGGTTTAGGATATCCCGGAGGCCCGTTAATTGATAAGGTTGCTCAGAATGGAGATAAAAATGCATTTCCACTTCCGCAACCAAGTATTGAGAATTCTTTGGATTTTTCATTCAGCGGGCTGAAAACAGCCGCTATACAACAATTAGATCGTTTTAAACGTGAAGCTGAGAAACAAGGAATTGGCTGGACTGAATTATGCCCGGTAAAAGATTTTGCCGCAACTTTTCAAGAAGCAGTGGTGAAAACTTTGGTTAGCCACATGCGCGACGCCCTCGAACAGACTCACTATGACACAATTGCCATAGCCGGAGGGGTATCCGCCAATTCCAGACTTAGAGAATTAGTTCAGGAGCTGGGCAGAGAAAAAAAACTTAAACTGGTAATGCCGGAACTGACACTGTGCACAGATAATGCTGCTATGGTCGCCTCAGCCGGCTATTATGCCTGGCAAAATGGCCGTAGGGCCAAAGCCGATCAGGATGCCAGTTCCGTTTTAGACCTGGAGCGCTTTACTCAACACTAAATTCCTGCTATAATCCACAACCTGATTTGAAAGAATAACTATGAAAAATAAAGAAAAGAAAAAAATAATAACCAACAACCGTAAAGCATATTTTGAGTATGATATTTTAGAAACGCTGGAAGCCGGTATTGTCCTGAAAGGAACTGAAGTGAAATCGATTCGCCAGGGCAGTTTCAGTCTTAGTGAATCCTATATTATTGTCAAAAATGGTGAACTCTTTTTAATCGGTGCTCATATTGCTCCTTACGCGGAGGCTAACCAGTTTAATCACGATCCTTTGAGAGATAAAAAACTTCTGGCTCATAGGTCACAGATCCGAAAGCTGGAAATAGCTGTGCAGCAGAAGGGGATGACTCTGGTTCCAACTAAAGCATATTTTGTGCGGGGCAAGGTAAAGCTGGAAATAGCAATAGCCCACGGTAAAAAGATTCATGATAAACGACAGGCAATACGCGAACGCGAAGTCGAGCGCGATATCGAACGCCGCATAAAGAGAGATTATTAGTTATTGCACGTCGGTTACACAGACTGCTTAGCTGGAAATAAAACGGTAAATATGGTAAAATAACAAACAAGAGTTCGAAATGGACTCTTCGTTGAAGTTTGATAATTAAATATGGGGACGCACTGGTTTCGACGGGGTTGTCGAAGTTGGGAAAGCGGGTAGAGGATTCTCGTTGGCCTCTTTAAAAAACGAGAAAAATTTTAATTGCCAATAAACAACCGGCATTAGCAGCTGCATAAGCGGCTCTCGTTCTCTATAGTTTTCTGTCGCCTGTAGAAGAACGTCATTAGGCAGACCTTTCTTTGTAGCAGGTTAAACAAAGCTCCCAGTTGATGGCTGCTCGACCATTAATTGCGTATTTAGAGCTAGCGAGTCTGAAATGATTGCCTGTGCTCATCAGGCTTGCGAAATTAATGCAGAGGCTGCACCCGGAGAGTTTCCAATAGAAGCGATTTCGGACAGGGGTTCGATTCCCCTCGTCTCCACCAAATCAAATACCATCTATTGATAAAAGGAATTTTGTCAG
>CAZVVR010000052.1:0-8302 GCA_964630605.1 uncultured Mageeibacillus sp.
ACCGTCCAGCTCAAAATCACTAAGCATCCAGGTAGCAAATTTCTCAGCATCATCTACAGGCAGGCTTGCAATAGCGTAGAAGGCTCCGGCCGGACGTTTAATCAGCACACCATCCATTTTCTCCATGGCTGCAACCATAACATCCCGCCGCTTTTGATAGCGTTCCCGAATCGGATCAAAATAGTTAGGTTCCAGATCGTAAAGTGCTTTGGAGCCGATCATTTCCAGGGTAGGTGAACTTAAACGACCCTGTGCCATTTTCAACGCTCCCAGCATTACATCCTTATTTTTAGATGCAATACAGCCAATACGGGCGCCGCAGGCGGAAAATCTCTTGGATACACTATCAACTATAATCACGCGATCTTTGACATCATCCATAGTAGCGAAGCTAACAGCTTCTTTTCCGTCATAACAAAACTCCCGATAAACTTCATCGGCAATAATGTATAGGTCGTGTTCTTTTGCGATTTTAGAAATCATTTCGACTTCCTCGCGCGTGTAGACCACTCCGGTAGGATTGCCGGGATTGGACAGCAAAATGCCACGGGTTTTCTCTGATATAAGTTCAACAATACTCGCCTCATCAGGTAGAGCAAAACCGTTCTCCGCGTGTGTTGTGATCGGTTTGATGCTGACAGTGAAAGGAGCAGTAAAACTGTTGTAGTTGGTATAGAAAGGTTCTGGCACCAGAATTTCATCATCGATATCACAAATAATAACAAAGGCCCATTGTAACGCCTCGCTGCCTCCGTTGGTGATGATAATATCTTCAATCTTGAAATCTCCGCCAAGACGCTGGTAATAATCGACCAGGCTCTGGCGCAAGGGATCCCAGCCCCGGGAGTCTGAATATGCCAGCACGTTAATTTCAGCTTTTTTGACCGCTTCCATAAATACTTTTGGTGTTTCTATATCGGGTTGTCCAATATTTAAATGAAATACTTTTGTGCCTCTCTTTTTGGCGTCGTCTGCGTAGGGCACAAGACGCCTAATTGGAGAAAGCTGCATTCTACCGATACGTTTAGATGTTTGCATGGTGAGACCCTCTCTGACATCATTTTTTCTTTATCTTACCACATAGATTCTTCTGCATGCATTTCACATAAACAAGATCATATGCTTGGTTTCTTGCCGCAAATACACGATTATTAAATTTTGTCCAGATGTATCTGCTAAAATGCTTTTATAAAAACATTTCACTTGGTGACTGGTATTTAGAAGGAGTTGTGCATGATAGAATTAGAGCAGAAAATACAAACTCACGGTCAGGTTTTGCCGGGAGATATTCTTTTGGTGGATAGTTTTCTTAATCAGGGCATTGATGTCGAACTGATGGAAATGATGGCAGAATCCTGGCATAGATATTTTCAGGCTGAACCGGTAACAAAGGTAATGACGATTGAAGCTTCCGGAATAGCCATTGCCGTGTTGGTTGCCAATAAATTTTCCGTTCCTGCCCTTTTCGCCAAAAAGTATGATACAGTCAATCTGACTTCTGACCGTCATCAAAGCTCTGTTTATTCATACACCAAAAGGAAAGAGTATAGTATTGCTGTTTCGAAACGCCTTCTGACAGAAGACGACCATGTACTTATCGTTGATGATTTTTTGGCTAACGGCTGTGCGCTCAGAGGCTTAATCGATTTGGTTGAGTCAGCCGACGCCACTATTGCAGGCATAGGAATAGCTATTGAGAAATCCTTTCAGAAAGGTCCGGAGCTTATCCGATCCAGTGGCGTGAATCTTTGTTCTTTGGCAAAAATTGCTAGTTTGGCTGATGGCAAAATAACTTTTGGCACAGCTGATGCTTAAGCTTATTTTTCAGTCCTTTTGCCCAGCTCTATCTTGTGCTTGATTTTGTTCAAGCGCTGCTCAAGAACCGCCTCACGAATTCTCAATTCACGTTCAGCCTCAGCCAGATGAGTCCTTTTCTTCTGCACATCTTCGTGCAGTCTGTTTATAACGCGTAAGTCACGGTGGTATCTGCGCCGGGCACGCTTCAATTCTCTGAGTCGCATCCTCTCCGCAACTGTAGTTTTTTGTTTAGCTTTGTCTGTTTTCTTTGCAATCACAGAGCTAGTCTGATTGGCCTGCACTGTATCTGCTGACTTTGTTTCCCCGGAATCATGCTTTATGTTTTCTGCAAGCGATTCTTCAGCATATTTATCAATATTGGCACCGCGCAAGGCCTGCCAATTTTCTTTGGTCTGTTCGTAAAGAGCTTGCAAATTATCCATTTCCATGCCGCGTCGCACTTTCATGGTCGTTGTCTTAATCATATCCTGGAAACTATAAAAATAGGACCGTATGCCCTTAAAAGAAGGCAGGCTGCGGTTTATATCTTCAATCATTATGGCAAGTTCTTCACGAATATCTGCTTCGCTTAAATCTCCATCGTGTTTGCCGGTTCTCTCGCGGATTTTTTCTTCGTCCACTACCAGTTTGGCCGTAATTATAACATCTCCCGAACTTGTTTCCTGGCCGAAAACCAATGAATCTTTTATGAATTCTTTCTGCGTCAGCAGGGTCTCCAATTCTTCCGGAAATACTTTTTTACCGGATTCCAGCACAATCATTGACTTGCTGCGTCCAGTAATACTGATGGAGTTTTTCCGGCCTACACGACCGATATCACCGGTATGTAACCAGCCGGCTTCATCAATTGCTTCTTTAGTTGCTTCCGGATCGTCCAGATAGCCTTTCATAACTGAATCAGCAAACACCAGAATTTCTCCGGGTTCTCCTCGTTTATCATTATCTATCGCAACAGTAACATCGGCAATTGGCTGTCCCACTGTTCCCAATATATTAACTTTTGTATTGCCTCCCGAAACTACCGGAGAAGCTTCGGTTAAGCCATAACCCTGTAAAACATTAATGCCGAGGGCATCAAAAAAACGTAAAGTGTTTTTATCCAACGAAGCTGCTCCACTGATAATGATCTGAAGCCTGCCACCTAATTCTTTCAATACATCTTTAAAAATTTCCCGCCGGCGATCAATGCCAATAAAACGTAAGGCACGGGCCAGACGCATGCCCAGCCGCAATTTGCGAGCTTGTCCTTTTCGCTTTGCCTCATTTTCGATAGCACGTTTCATGCCCTTCAAAAGGGCAGGCACAGCGATAATTATATAAGTTTGATGTTCTTTCAGGTTTTTCGATACATAACGCAAACCGTCACAGATATCAATGCGTGCCCCGAGAGCAAGCATACTGAGAAAGCCACAGGTATTCTCAAAAGTATGATGCAAGGGAAGTATCGAAAGTGCACTAATATTGTCATCAAAAGAAACGGAGCCGAGGAGAGAACGTACATTTGAACAGAGATTTTTTTCTGTCAGCATAACGGCTTTAGCTGATGAGCTGGTACCGGAGGTAAAGAGAATAGCACAGATCTCGTCTTCTCCATGAGCTTTGCAAAGTAAAGCATCGGCGGATTTAGTTTCCAGGTCCTGTTCACAGTCTGCAGTAGCCAAAAATTCATGAAAAAAGTAAAAATCGGAATCCTCTTTATTTTCATTTCTAATTTCAGCTTCAAGCTTTTCTGTTAATTCTTCACTTTCCATCAAGATGCTGTGAGATATTGTTTTGTTATCTTTTTTAAGAGTATGAATCAGGGAGTGGAAAGGCGCATCATAGACGACTACGGAAGCTCCGCTGCGATCTAGCATAGGACCTAACTCTTCGTGTTTTAACAAACGATCGAGTGGCACTATGGTGCCGAATCCGGAGGCTACTGCCAGATAAGTTACCATCCATTTATAACTGTTTTCTCCGACAACAGCTATTCTGTTTCCCGGTTTTACAATCTTGCGCAGTGAATATTGCATACGCACTACATCGCGATAAAGGTCATCGTATGTTTTTTCCACCAGAAGCTGATCACTTCTTTTTTTGCGATAAGCTACACTGACTCGGTCGTTAAATTTTGACAGTCCCTCTAAAAGCAGGTCCCGAAGATAGAAAATTGGCGGAGCCTGATAGTAAGTTTTTCCAGTAATTATTTCCATTTTTATTTAATGCCTGATTTAGCTTTCTTTTAATAGCATGCTTTAGAGCATGTTGTGAATTAATAATAATGACACTGTGCTGGCCAGAAGCAGTATCAGAGACACTGCAGAAATCAAAATTGTTGCTGTGCCCAGAGCACGGCCTTCCAAATTGTTACGCTTAGCTTTGTTCATTCCTACCGGAGCGAAAATCAATCCAAACACCGCTAACATCGCGCTTATTCCTCCGTAAATTAATATCATAACGAAATACATCAGGTAGGTTTGGCGATCATAGTTAATCGGATCAGCATATGACTTCAGGAATATAGGGAATAGTTCACGGAAAAAGGGTATCAGAAAAAGGGACAATAGCGAAGAAGCAAAGCCAAAACCTATCACTCCGGGCATGCTGCCCGGTCTCTTGTCATCCTGTTGAGATGCAGTTTGCGATTGTATTACAGGTTGTTGATAATATACACGTGAATTTTCACGTCCCGGCGCCTGTCTGTAGACCTGAGTGCCGACTGTCTGATAACGATGAGGTGCTTGCGTACCGGTCACGGGTTGAACCTGGGTTCTACCGTTCACACTTTGTTCGCTTGCAGGCTGATATGCTTGGTTTCTCGTTTCAGAGTCTTTTTCATTAATGTGATCTTCGCCTGAAGCTGCAGCTTTCATTTGCTCATCGTGCGAAGGAAAATTTTGTTCACTCATGACAATAACTCCCTATAAATTTTATTGTGGACAATGTATTCAGTAACCAATTCCGACAAAGGTATTTTCAGTGATTTTTAGTTTATCACAGAAAATTTGCCTTTTAGGGAAATGCAAAGTTTACAGATCATTATTTCGTTTTACATACACATTTAAGACACAATAAAAACAGTCGTTTGCCCGCAACAACTCACTATACAATGTTTCGCCTTTCCGAATTAATTAATAATTCAATACGGCTACAGTACAGGAAAGGACATCGCATCTATGTATTTTCGCGAAAAAGATTTGCTGTAGGAAAGCTCAACTACTTCGGATTGTTCTGCAATCCTGATTGATTCTGCTTCTTTACTTTTATCCTGCAAAATCATGGAAGCACCGGCCCCTGCACCGTTACCTATAGCTCTGGATTTATCAGCCAGTGATAATGGGATCATACCAATACCAGCAGCTGATTTAGGATCAAGATAGGATCCAAAACCACCACAAAGTATCAATTCAGCAAGGTCTTCGGCTTTAATGCCGCGCATTTCCAGCATTATATCAATCCCGGCTCTGATCGCAGCTTTAGCCATCTGTAACTGTCTGATATCTTTCTGTGTCAATGTAATACCGCTATCACCTATCTCGATATTTTTTCCATCGCCAGTAATAATTTTGCCCTGTTTATTAATCATGCCTAATTCATTGGCCACACTAACGGCGTCAATCAAACCGGAACCACAGATACCTAAAGATTTTTTACCTTCGATCGTTTCATAGTGCATTTCTCCGTCTTTTGCCCAAACTTTAGATATAGCCCCGGGCTTGGCTGACATACCGCTGGAAATACCTGCTCCTTCAAAGGCGGGTCCGGCTGCAGTAGAACAACAGAGTAATTTTCCATCGGCCTTCAATGCCATTTCTCCGTTAGTTCCTATATCTACTAAAATAGTGCCATCAGCCAGATTAGGTAAATCGGCTGCTAACATGCTGCAGTTTATATCAGCACCAATATAGGCCGCTATGCAGCGTGGAAGATATATCTCCGTCTGCGGAAAACCATCAATTCGCCAGTCGACATAAGTTCCGAATGCAGAAGGCATTCGGAAAGGTGCCTCCGCCAGTGGGCGAGGTTCCAATCCCGCCAAAAGGTGAAGCATAACCGTATTACCTGTTATCACAGCTTTTTCAATTTTGTCAGTTGAGATATTAGCTGTGGCACAAAGTTCTGTAAAAAGCTCAGATAACTGTCCCCGGATTGATTTGGTCAAAGCTTCAACTCCGTTACGATTGGCATAATCGATACGTGACAGCACATCTGCTCCAAAGCGTTGCTGCTGATTTCTGTTACCGTCATACGCCAAAGCCCAAAGACTATCCTTAACAAAAAGATAAGCAACAATTGTAGTTGTTCCAATATCGACTGCGAAACCATAATCACCATCATAGTTAGGATCAAGAGTTTTCATCATGATCGAGAAGCGAAGAGCAATCTGATCGTCCCGCTTGCTTTCGGGCAGCACTACTTCTACGTCACCTTTAATTTTTGCAAAACAGGCTAAACGCATATGCTCAGGAGCTTTATCGCCCAGCATTCGCTTTTCCACATCAGTCATAGGACTGAGATCGCCCTTGGCTAAAACCTTGCACTTACCACAGCTATGTTTCCCGTTACAGGGGAAAGACACATCCAGTCCTATTTCCTGCATAGTTTCCAGGACTGTTTTGTCCAGTTCAACCTCAACTGTTTTTTTGCTTGTTCCGACTGAATAAGTAAATTTTGCCATAACGATCTCCTATAAGTTAATTTCCGAATTTATTTTTTTAACGGAAATACATTTTAATTATTTCCAATCCTCGTTACAAGAAATAGTAAATTCGTGTTAAAATCACTTACGGATAGAAGGTGATTTTATGAAAAAACTAATTATTGAACCAGGTGCCTGCCGCTTTACTACTGTTGTCGAAGCAGAGGGTGAAGGCAACAAACGTAAAGTCAATGTAAAGGTTGAGTCTATGTGCCCGCATGTACAAGCCATGTCCGATGCAGTAGGCTCAGAAGTAAACCCGATCAAAGTTTGTTTGGCCAAGCCAGGTACAGACCCTTATTCCCGCTGGGCACAAGAGCCGGAAAACAATTTTCCACCCCATGCCTGCTGCCCTGCTATAGTGGGAATCATCAAAGCTATAGAAGCAGAGTCCGGCTTGGGTCTTCCGAGACCAACTCAAATTTGCTTTGTTGACGAAGAAACGGATGACGCGTAATTCGTCTGATTAATACGATAACTCAATGTCGCCTGCTGCAGTTTTTTGCCAGGCGACTTTTATTTTTTCTTTAAAAGATTCCTTTGATTGTTGTTCGCCGATTATGACAAGACGCCCATGTTCAAAAGAATCGGGCAGCTTTTCTGTAAATGTCTTAACAACTATATGATTTGAACTTGAGTCAACATGTAACCACGTATTATCTTTTTGTTCTACAAAACCTTTGATGCGCCATGAATCATGAGCCAGAGCTTTAGAAAAGGCTTCCATACCCTCTGCCGTCTGCTTTTCTGCAACTTTCACAATCCAGGACTCCGGTCTGTTTTCCGGAGTATTATAGCTGGGACTTGATCGTCCTCGATTTTGTAAAAGTGAACGAAATTCCGCTAAGCTGATACTGCCGTAACTGGTATCCAGAATAGGCGCTTCTTCCTGATACTCCTTAATCACTTCATGAATTTCTGCTAAAGTTTCAGCATCAACAAGATCTACTTTATTGACTAAAATTAAATCTGCTGCTGCAATTTGATTTTGCAGCGGCAACAAAACTTCCAAATATTCCAGCAGATTTGTTGCATCTACCAAAGTAATAAGACCCCGATAGTCAAAAGGACGATCAAGGTAAGGAGCCATATCTTTTAAAGTTTTGTTCATACTGGATGGATCTGCCATACCGGAGCTTTCAATCAAAAGTACATCGATCGGCAGTTCACTGAAAGCCTTTAGTGTTTTTGCAAATCCGTGTGCAATACAAGCGCAGAAAATCGAGCCATCATTAATTTCAACCATCTGAACTTCATCGTCCAAAAGTAACGGAGCATCGATACTGATGCTTCCAAACTCGTTAACCAATAGTCCTAGTTTTTGATCTCCCAGCTGTAACATTAATTGACGCAAAAACGTAGTTTTTCCTGAGCCCAAAAAACCACCGATCAAATATACTTCAATTGCTTTTTTGTTGTTTTTATCTGTCATTTTATTTCCTAACTAATTTATTACTCCGAGTAATGTGTCAACTTCGACCTTTTCTCCATCGTCTACCAGATGATGCAGCACCCCTCCTGCCGGAGCTAACAGTTTCAATGTTTTTTCTCTGCTTCAAGTTCAGCTATAGGTTCGTCTTTTTTACAGTTTGGCCGTCAGGAACTTTCCAGAAGATCTGGCATTCTTTGTATGTCAATTCTACCGGGTGATCCTCACAAGAGCAGGGATTTTCCGGATTCTTTTGGGGATAAGCAAAAGCCGGAACTTTAACTTCAATTCTATTCATGATCATTTTTCATCAGCATGTCTCTATTACTTATATACAATTTATTATAAAATCCCTATTAAATCATGTCCAGCAT
>CAZVVR010000053.1:0-8252 GCA_964630605.1 uncultured Mageeibacillus sp.
TGCTTTCTACACATTTAATTCAGGATATTGAACCTACAGTGGATGAAATTATTTTTTTGGACCTGGGTCGCGTGATTTTGCACGAACAGGCTGATAAATTACGGGCCGAACGCGGACAAAGTCTGAATGAAGCTTTTGAGGAGATTTTCGCATGATCACTAAACTTTACTGCTTAGAAATAAAAGAAACGGCACGCATAGCTAAAGTGATATATCCCTTGATGGTTTTAGTCACAGCTGCAGCAGCCCTGCTTAGTTTGCTAAGGATTCCGATTTTGACCAATATAAGTACAGTAATTAGCATTATGATGCTGATCTTTGGTTTAAGTTTTATGTTAATCCAGACCGTCATCAATGATTATCATAACTTCCAGGGCAAGCGTGGTTATCTTTTCCGCTCTATACCGGCTAAAAGCAGCGAGTTTCTGCTTTCCCGCCTGGCTTATTATTTAACCTATTTTCTGGCCTCAATTATCATCTTTGTGCTGCTTTTAATAACTATTTTAGAAATAACTTCGGAAGCCCCGGTTTTCCAATTGGTGAAATTATTTCTGAGCCAGGGAGTTTTCGCCAGTCCCTGGGGCGTTGGCTTCAGCCTATACTTGTTCTTTACCCTAGTGGTCAGCGCTATTGCTCTGATCTTTGCCATTACTGTCGGATCAGAGGCGCGTTTCCACCGTATCGGAGCCGGAGGACCGGTTTTAGTTTATTTTATCTACTATTTAGTGGGACAATTTTTGTCATTAGCCAGCATGTTTTTTATACCTTTAGGCGTAAAAATCAGTTTTCATCCCGGCACCGATTCGATAACCAGGATCGAGCTGGTCACAGAAGGCATGTTTCAGTATTTTCTTGATACCATCCGGCTCACCGGCGATCCCACTCAAACCATAATCGGTTTAGGTTTTATCTTTGTTCAGCTGTTGTTGGCTTTTGTTATGGTTGTTCTTACCTATCGTTCTTTTGATAAAAAATTCTCACTCAAAAGCTAGTTTATCCTAAAAATCTAACTTTCCAATCAGGTTAAGATCATGCCAAACAATAAATATGTAAACATATCGCTCAGCCGGGCGATATGTTTTTTGTGATAAAAAGCGAAGATGACACACCAAAATAGAAAAGGGCTTGACAAATTTACTCCGGCTCGCCTAGACTGCCTTTTGATACACTGATTATTTATGAGGTTAAGAGTGAATAATATACTGATTTATCCAATAATTTCAAACGAGTTTTTGCGAATGTCCATGATGATGAACGCCATTACTGTGCATGCTCGGGTATGTTCGCTTATCACACTTTAGAACCAATTAACGACCTGTGATCTAGCCGCCCGGGAGGGCGGCTTTTTTTATATTTAAAAGGACTGGGAAATGCAAAAAAATCAAATAGCAGAATTTAAAAATGTATGCAAAACTTTTCATAGCAAAGAAGGCGAAGTCCAGGCACTGTTGGACATAAACCTTCAGCTGTATCAGGGAGAAATTCTGGCTGTGATTGGATCGTCGGGAGCCGGGAAGAGCACTTTATTACGCATGCTGAATGGTCTCGAAAAAGCTGATGCAGGAACTGTTGTCTGGCAGAAGCGTGAGTTGCAAGACCTTTCCACCCGGGAACTGAATGCAACCAGGCGCAAAATGGGCATGATCTTTCAGCATTTTAACTTGCTGGACCAGCGCAACGTACTTGACAACGTATCTCTGCCTTTGGAAATACACGGGCTGGCCCGATCAAAGGCACGCAAAAAGGCAGCAGAACTTTTGGAGTTGGTGGGGTTGAAAGATAAGATAAAAGCCTATCCTGCCCAGCTTTCCGGTGGTCAAAAACAACGCGTTGCAATTGCCCGGGCTTTGTCCACAGATCCGGAACTTTTACTCTGCGACGAGGCTACCTCTGCTCTCGATCCCGCCACCACTCACGCCATTCTTGAATTATTGAAAAAAATCAACCGCGAACTGGGTATCACTCTATTTGTTGTCACTCATGAGATGCATGTCGTTGAACATATTTGTGACCGGGTCGCCGTAATGGACCGGGGACGCATTGTAGAGTTACGCTCGGTCAGAGATTTATTCAAAAACCCCCAAAGCGCAGCAGCCCGTAAGCTGATTTATCCTCAGGGAGAGTTGCTTAACCGTTCCTATGACGGTGCCCGTCTGAGACTGATTTTTGATGGTCTGTCAGCTGAAGAACCGCTGATTTCAAAGATCATTCTTGAGGCCAAGGTACCTGTAAACATTCTTTATGCAGACAGCAAGAATATTGAAGATAAAACCTACGGACAAATGCTTCTGGCTCTGCCAAACGATGAAAGCGCAGCCGAACGCATTCTCGCCTTACTGCAACGTGAAGGACTAACTTATTCTATTGATAAAACAAACAAAGGAGATTTTAATGGACATTAATACACTGATACCTGTTCTGTGGCAGGGTATCCTGGAAACTCTTCTTATGACACTTGCGTCAGCTGTCTTTGCCTATGTTTTAGGAATTCCGCTGGCCCTTTTGCTTTATACCACTGCACCGGGAGGGTTGGCGCCCAAACCTGCGCTAAACAGAGTTTTGAATATCATTACCAATATCTTTCGATCAATACCTTTCCTGATTCTTTTGATTTGGATTATGCCTTTTACTCGCTTTATCGTCGGCACCACCATCGGTACGCCGGCAGCGATTGTCCCTTTGGTCATAAGCGCTACACCCTTTGTGGCGCGCATGGTTGAATCTGCACTGTTGGAGGTTAATGGCGGGCTGATTGAAGCCGCCTGCTCAATGGGAGCCGATACGAAAAGCATTCTTTTTAGAGTGGTGCTCCCTGAAGCTATGCCCTCACTGGTTGTGGGCGGCTCAATTACTGTGACAACTATACTTGCCTATTCTACTCTGGCCGGTTTTGTCGGAGGTGGCGGACTGGGAGCTATTGCCAATAACTACGGTCTTTTCCGCTATGACTATCTCACAATGTTTGTCACCGTAGTTTTAATTGTTATTCTGGTACAAATTTTCCAGGCAGCCGGAACCGGGTTAGCCAGAAAAATAGATAAAAGATGAAAATTATTTTAATCGAGGAGATAAAAATGAAAAAAACAAAATTATTCACAAGCAAAAAACTAACAACCATCCTGGCACTGGCAGTGCTAACAACAATTTTAGTCATCAGCCTGGCAGCCTGTTCTTCTAAAAAGAACCCGGAAGACACTAAGCTGACTGTCGCTGCCAGCGTCACGCCACACGCTGAAATTTTACAAGTTGCAGCAAAAGAATTGTCAAAACAAGGTTATCAGGTGGAAATCAAAGAATTTACCGATTATATTTTGCCTAACAAAGTAACAACAGACGGCGACGTCGACGCCAATTTCTTCCAGCATGTTTCTTATCTCGATGGTTATAACCAGAAAAACAACACTAACCTGGTCTCCGTTGGCGGCATACACTATGAACCACTCTGCCTTTACGGCGGGAAAACCAAGTCTTTGGCTGAACTGGCCGATGGTGCCGTCATAGCTGTGCCCAATGATCCTTCAAATGAAGCACGTGCTCTTCTGGTTTTGGAACAGGAAGGTTTGATCAAGCTGCGGGAAAACGCAGGGCTTGACGCCACCATTCTCGATATTGAAGAAAATCCCAGAAAACTGGACATTAAAGAACTGGCTGCAGAGCAATTGCCGCGTTCTCTGGAAGACGTTGATTTTGCTGTAATCAACGGTAATTTCGCACTGCAATCAGATTTATCGTTTGAAGATGCTTTGGCTGTAGAAACGTTGGCTGATGAAACGCTGGAACTTTACCAGAATGTTCTGGTGGTTAGAGAAGATAAGGTAAATGATCCGGCAATAAAAGCCTTGCTCGAGGCTCTTAAAAGCGATGCGGTTAAAGATTTTATCCTCGAAAGCTGGAAAGGTGCAGTTGTTCCTATAGATTAAGTTAAATTTTGCAATTGATACTGCAATATAAATCCATAAGATAGAGAATAAATTCAGGAAACCCCGGTATCTTGCCGGGGTTAGGAGGAATTTATTATGGAAAGTCATCAATTGTTTATCAATGGAAAATACAAAAACAGCAGTTCGGATCAGTGGATAGAAGTAGAGAATCCAGCCAACAGGAAAGTTATATCACGCGTACCGCGCGGCAATGATGAGGATGTAAACAAAGCGGCAGAAGCAGCCAGCGCTGCGTTCCCGGAATGGTCAATCACACCGGTCAGTGATCGCGTTGCCATTATGAAGCGTTTTCACGACAAGTTCCTGGAACGTAAAGAAGACATCATCCAGGCCATTCAATACGAACTTGGCTGCCCCTCCTGGTTTTGCGAGCAGGCTCAATTCGGAGGTCTGCCCGAACAGATAAGGAACGACATTGAAATTGCAGAAAATTTTGAGTTTCAGCAGCAGGAGAAAAACTACACTGTTTTATACGAAGCTATCGGCGTAGTTGGGGCCCTGACACCATGGAATTACCCGCTCAGCCAAATTATTAAAAAAATAATTCCGGCTATTCTTGCCGGAAATACCGTAGTACTTAAACCCAGTCAGCACACGCCCTTAAGCGCATATTTTGTCGTTGATGCTTTGCAGCAAGCCGGTTTGTCGGACGGTGTCCTTAATCTCGTCACCGGTCGCGGCAGCGAGGTAGGTAACAGCCTGGCGACGCATCCACTCGTTGACATGATCTCCTTTACCGGTTCCACAGCCGGCGGCAAGGAAGTCAGCAAGCTCGCTGCTGACTCTCTCAAACGAGTCGGTTTGGAATTAGGCGGCAAAAGCGCAGCTGTTTTCCTGGATGATACAAATCTGTCAACCCATGTTGAACTTGCTTTGAATTCCATCTTTTCCAATACCGGACAAAGTTGCGGAGCCTTATCACGCTTTATTGCAGTGCGTGACGTGAAAGAGAAGATGGAAGCTGAAATCAAAAATATCTTTGACAAATATACAAACGGGAATCCGCTTGATAATCATTTCATGGGCCCTCTCGCAACAGCGAAACAGTTTTCCAAGGTCTCAGACTTCATTAAAGAGGGTAAAAGCCGGCTTGACATTTTGGTCGGCAGCGGCAACTGTGACGATTCAGAAGGATATTACTGTTCCCCCATCGTCTTCACCAATGTTGATGAAAATGACAGACTGGCACAGGAAGAGATTTTCGGACCTGTTGCAGTCATCATCGAAGCAGAAGATGAGGCAGAGGCTGTCAGGATTGCCAACAACAGCAGGTACGGACTTTCCGGAGCAGTTTATGGTGAAGAAGAGTCAGCCTGGCGCGTGGCCAGACAGATAAAAACGGGCCAGATAAAAATTAATCAGGGACAATTTACCGACGCTGCACCATTTGGTGGTTACAAGCAAAGTGGAAACACTCGCGAAGGTGGTCTGCCCGGTTTTAAAAGTTTTTTAGAAATGAAGACAGTCTTTTCCTAATTAAATCTTCTGATAGCTTAAAAGTTACAAAGGGGACTCAAGCAGCAGTCCCCTTTCGTTGTTCTCAACTAAAGAGAGTTCATTTGGCCATTATTAATTTTTCCAACTGATCTAAAGCTTGTATAATTTGCTCTTCCTTGTGGGCAGAAGTCAGACAAAAGCGTAAACGGGCCTGTCCTCTGGGAACTGCAGGATATACGGCCGGTGGCACGAAAACTCCGTTTTCCAGCATTTGCATGCTGAGTTTAAAAGCGGCTACATCATCGCCGATTGCGATTGGAATGATCGCACTTTCACCTTTGGCCGGTGTTTCAAAACCCCTGATTTTCATCTCACGCATAAAGATGTCGATATTATTCTGCAAAGCTTTGACGCGACTGTTATCACGTTCGATAATTTCTACCGCCTTAAGCGAAGCTGCAGCCAGGACCGGACTGATACCAACCGAGAAAACAAAACCAGGAAGATTGTAGCGCAGATAATTAATAAGAGCAGCACTGCCTGCCAGATAACCGCCACAGCTACCCAAAGTTTTGGAGAAAGTTCCCATTTTTATATCAATATCGTCAGGATTAAGCTTGAAGTGTTCGTCCACACCGCCACCATGCTCGCCCAACACACCGGCAGAATGGGCTTCATCTACCATCAGGAAAAAGTCATATTTCTCTTTCAATGCAACCAGTTCCGGCATGGGTGCCAAATCTCCGTCCATGCTGTAGGCGCCTTCAACAATAACGAGAACCTTTTCATAGTCTTTGCGTCTGCGTTCAAGGATTCCTTCGAGAATGGCAATATCATTGTGAGGAAATGCCCGGCTGGAAGCCCGGGAAATTTCAAGTCCCTGTGCAATCGAATTGTGGCAGAGAACATCATAGAGGATAAGATCGTACTGGTTGCAGAAATTTCCCACAAAAGATACGTTAGTCGCATGCCCGCTGACTAAAACCAAGGCGTCTTCTGTATGTTTCCAGCGGGCAATGGCTTGCTCCAATTTCTTGTGAATACTTTTCTCACCGGCCAGTAAACGGCTGCCACTGGCGGAGGTCCCGTATTTAAACAAGGCTTCTGCTGCTGCCTGGTTGATCTCCGGATCACCGGACATGGCCAGATAATTATAGGAACCAAAGTTCAGCACTTCTCTGCCTTGATAGAGCGAAACATCCAGCAAAGCTGAGTCGTGGGCTACAAAATACGGATTGCCGAAGGCTTCTACGATGGGCATCAGAGCTTTTTCTCTCTGAGCGAAAGCCTGATATTCCCGTGTTTTTTCAAAAATATTTGTACGCACAGAATCTTCTTTGCCGGCCAGAGATTGTGCAGGCTCGGTTTTTGAAGCAATTTTTGCTGTACTTGTTTGATCATCCTGATCCGGATTGACAAAAGCTGCCGGTGTTTGAGCTGCAGGCTGGTTTCCGCTGAAAACAGGCATTCTTTTTTTGCCGCTTTTGTAATCGCGTAAAAGATCAGCGATTATTTCAGCTGTCAATTTGTTATTGAAATTTTCTTCTTCGATAGTGACATCATATTCATTCTCCAGAGCTGCCAGCAGTGATACAGCTTGCAGGCTGTCTGCTTCCAGGTCCATAATAAAGTCATCTCTTGCGCTGATTTCTTCCACCGGTCTGAGAAGCACTTGGCTCATCAGTTCGCGAATACGATCAACCGAAATTTCATCCACCGCAGGATTTTGTTTTTTGTGAATATTCATAACATTAATCTCCTCTTCTGCCTTTTCACGGGCGGACTCGGTCAGGTATAACTCCCGGCAAGACCATTCTCCGTTTTCAATTTTTCCTCTCAGGAAATTGCGTCTGACTTTCAAAGCGGCTGACAGAGGCAGGGGCTCTGCGCTTAGCAAAACTTTACTGGGGCGCCATAATAAATTAAGTTTTCCGATTTCCCCCCGCAAGATTTCAGCCGCTGCCAGATCGTCAAAAGCATCCTCCGGCTCAGCAACCATAAAGACCTTTTCTTCATTTTCTTGCACTATTCCCAACACACAATAATTTTTAAAAAAATCTAAACTGCCTAACTCGAATTCAATATCATCAGGGTTGATGTTTTCTCCGGAAGAACCAATTATTACATCTTTGAGTCTGCCCCTGATAAAGACACGTCCTTCCTCATCCAGATCAGCTATATCACCGGTTCGGAACCAATTATTCTCGGAAAATTCTGCAGCTGTGTAATCTCCTTCATGAATTACTCCACAGTGTAAGTAATCAGTAAGAATTTCGATCTCGCTGTTCTCGTTTAAACGCAAAGCACCCGGCAAAAAACTGCTGCCGACACTGCCATCAATGCGCTTTTGAATTTTCTTTCCGCGCTCGACACTAATGATTCCCGTCTCGGTCAATCCATAGCCATTTACCAGGAAAAATCCGATACCATTCATGAGTCGCAGCGTTTCTTCCGAGATGCGCCCGCCTCCGGTACAGCAAAGCCTTAAGTCGGGGCCGAAAATCTGATCTCGAATATCTTTTAAAATATTGTTAAGAAAAAACGGCAAGGATAGACCCTTTTTCTTAAGCCTTATATTCCAGTCAAGCAAGCTTTCAAAACGTGACTGCTGTTTCTCGCCGGTTGCAGCGACTTTTGCCTTGATACCCCTTGCAACATGATTCCATAAAAGCGGCACGCTAATTAACTGCGTTACCTTGCGTTCACGGCAAGTATCCAACCAGCTTTCCGGTGCCTTGCTTTTGGGAAAAACAATTAATTGTTCAAAAAACTGGCACAGCAAAAACACTACAGTAAAGCCCAGTATATGGTGAAAGGGCAGAATTGCCAGCGAACGCTCCTGATGAAAAGGACGCAGCCACCGATCCGAGTCGTT
>CAZVVR010000054.1:0-8184 GCA_964630605.1 uncultured Mageeibacillus sp.
AAAGATTTAGGCAGAGCTCTGGATTTTAACATGGAGCAGGCAAGACATAACCTTGAACTGGGTTACTTTGATGCTTTAAAAGCTTTAAGAAACTTGGCAGGATTTAATTATTACATTGAACCTATTAAGAATGGAGATTACTTTACAAATCATTTATTAAATTTAAAAAAGGATAATTTATTTAAATTAAAACAATTATTCAACATAGATGAAAATATCCCCAATAAAAGAGCTTTGTTTGAATCTATAATACCCAAATTGTCTAATCTGTTGAAGCTGGAAAAAGAAGCAAATTACGACAGCATTTTTTATAATTTATTAGAAAAGCTCGCGGAAATTTATGAAATAGAAAAATTTGAAATTTATAGTTATGAAGATTTGCTGGCCAGGATAAAAAGGGAATTAAATCTAGAGCAAACCAAAGAAGGCGGAATTTTAGAGGAAATAATCGAATCTATGAATTTAGCATCACTGTTTTATAGAGATGAGTTTATTAAAGAAGTAGGTAAATTTTTGCTTTAGTATGAAATTCGCCTGTCATATATCATTCAATAGATAAGCAAAGCGCTTAAAAGCGACTACAGAGCGTATTGCCTGGAATTTAGGCGAAAAGTGGCATGATGTTGCTCGACTGGCATCAGATCAACATTTTATAGCTAAACAACGAACTTGTTCTTATCTGCTCGAAAATATCAAAGCAGAGGGTAGAGGCATAATCCTCTTATTGAATAATCTAACAATCCATATCAGTATATAAATCGTACTTCGTAAAATATAAATTTTACGAAGTACGGCAGTAGTTAATCACTTGTGTATGTATGAAGTTCTTAAAATTACGGTCTGAGATCAGGTAAACCGTCATCAGGAATAACCTGGCTTGTCTCTGTCTCATCCAAAAAGCTATCCATGCCGGTAATTTTTTTCCATTCCGCTGAATCTTTGAAAGGATTGTACAAAACAAATAAAATGATTAAAACAATAATTATCATCACAGTTGTCAGTAAATTACGCAGGCTTCTTTGATGCTTTTGTTGCTGATGCTTGCGTTTGACTTTATCTACCGTTGTGTAACCTTTTAGCCGATAAACCTTGTGACCAAGTTTTCTCTCAGTCTCAGGGCTGTATTTATCCTCTAAACCAAAAGTCAATAAATCTGTGTTAGTTTTATCATTTGAGCTTGAAGTAACTCTGCTGTATTTACGCGCACGCAGAGTCAGTTGCTGGGCAGTTTTGCTTTGTAGCAAAGTATCTTCAGAAACAGGCACAGCAAAATTATCCGGCACTTCCGATTGCTCTGGTTTTGCATATTGGCGATGATAATCATTATTATTGGTCATAAAACATTTATTTCTGTAAACGTTAAAATTTTCTATTATAAAACATTATGCCTAGGATCAATTAATCATTTTACCACAAGGTTCATTTGTTGGTACTTTTACCTGTTATTGCTTTTAGGAGCGTTTTTAACTTGTTTTATATTTGTTCTGACTTTTTTAAATTTTTCTTGCATATGAACATTTGTTTTGTTATTATTAAAAACGAACACACGCTCTATTATATTTTTTTTACAGGAGGCTGTAGCAATGAAAGATACCTACCAATTTACCAAAGCCAACGTGGATGAAACCTGTGACACCGTCTATGAATTTATTGTCACTTACATCAGTGACAAAGGCTATGCTCCCAGTGTGAGAGAGATTGGCCGAGGAGTCGGTTTGAAATCTACATCTACAGTTTACGGTCATCTTAAACGACTGGTCCACCAGAATCGCATCGAAATGACAGAAGGTAAACGTCGTGCAATTCGCCTGACAGATGAAAGCCAACTAATGGCTACAGATTATGACGAAGTCCCTTTGGTCGGCACTGTTACAGCCGGAAAGCCTATCTTAGCTACTGAAAATATCGAATCCATGCTGAAACTGCCTCAGGACATTTATAATTCAATTGAAGATATGTTTGCCTTACGTGTGCGTGGCGACAGTATGATAGATGCAGCTATCTTGGACGAGGATGTTGTACTGGTGAGAAAACAAAGCAACGCTGACTCCGGGGAGATTATTCTAGCCCTTTTGGGCGATGAAGCTACTGTTAAAACTCTAATCAGAGATGCAGACGGACATTGTCTTTTGCGAGCAGAAAACGCAGCTTACGCGGACATCCCCTTTGACTCCGAAGAGTGCAAAATTTTAGGCGTTGTTTGCGGTTTGCTGCGTTTTCACGTTTAGATATTGAAATTTATTAAGAAAAATGAATTTTCAACGGCAGGAAGAAGTATATACGCGTGGATATGCATAGTTTTTCTTTTTTCGATGCCCGTCATTAAAAATTAAATCGGTCACTTGATAAGAGCGGATACACACGATGGCTGATTTAAAGATCAGCTGTTGCGTGCTTTCGGCATTTACAACTATTGTATCCTGATCAAAACCAACGATAATTCCTTCTAATACGGTTTGATCAGCAAGCTGTATGCGCGAAGTTACTTTCTCACGCCTGCAATGGTTAAGAAAAGCTTCCTGAATTTTTCCACTTTGAGAGAGATTTGAGTTACGTTTTACGTTTCCTTCAACATCAAGATTAGACATTTAACAGTCCTTTCTAAAATATGTGACGAAGCAATTATCGTCGATTAATATTGGTGGATATTATCTTAACTGACTAATCAGGATAAAACTTTGATGTTATCAAAATTGATCTAATCTTTTATAAATCATCTATTCTGCTGAAAAAGCATATAGCAAGCGAATTACATAATCTTTAGGTCTAAACCAGGTTAATTGACGTTTGGCATAACGCCTGGTCGCGGTAGCGGTATTTTCGCGGGCTTCACTTTCAGTCAGTTCTGACTCAATATATTGAACTGCCTCCCGATAACCAATACCACGGAAAGCCGGAGCTGAAGCATAAGACGGATACTGCTCCATCAAAGCTCTGGTCTCTGCAATCAGACCCGCGTCATACATCTGTTCTGTGCGTTGATTTATTCGCGCATATAAATCTTGCCGGTTTTCCCAGTTTAATTGATAGACACGAAATTTAAAGGGAGATTTTTTCTTTTTTGAGATAACATTCAGTTGGCTCAGAGTTTTCCCTGTTAACTCTAACCTTTCAAAAAATCGTCTGATCCGTCTGCGATTTTCAGGGGGGATTTGCTCTGCTGCCTCTGGATCCATTGCTGCCAGCAAAGCGTATGATTCTTCCCAACCGCGCTCTTTAATCTTTTTATCTACTATATTGCGTAATTCTTGTGAAGGAGCCGGACCATAAAATTCCAGGCCCTCAACCAGAGCTGAAATATATTGACCGGTACCACCACAAAGTAAAAATTTCTTTCCGTCCGTTTTACTCTGATGTAATATATTGGCGGCATCATCCACAAATTGAGCCACGCTGTATTGTTCATCAGCGTTCTTTATATCTATCAGATGATGGGAAATGCGTTCTTGTTCTGCGTCGGTTGCTTTGGCTGTACCGATATCAAATCCACGATAGATTTGCATGGAATCGGCAGAAATTAAATCACGATTTTCCAGTTCGCACCATTGCAGGGCTAATGAAGATTTTCCACTTGCAGTCGGTCCGGTAAGAATGGGAATAACATCATCCTGCTGCTGAGAAAAGTCTCTTAAAACAAATTCCAACATTTGTTTTTCACAGTTTGCCTTTATCCTTATTTCTTGCATATCAATCATACTATCCTGCCAAACATTTTCTCAATTTGGTCACGTTTTACGCGAATAATTGTTGGACGTCCATGCGGACAGTGATAAGGATTGTCCAGTTCCAACAAAGAAGCCAGCAAGGATTCTGCCTCAACACGTGATAAATTATCATTAGCTTTAACAGCAGCCTTGCAAGCTATGTCGTGAAGGATTTCAGTATTATTAAAAGCCATTTCAGCGTCAGAGTGATCCACAGCATGTTCTAAAACTGCTCTGAAAGCAGCCGCAGCATCTAGTTCGTTTTTTCCGCTACCACTGCTGGGCACCGCTCTGATCACAATCGAAGATTCACTAAAAGGGTCGCAATCAAAACCTAACTGCGAGAACTTCTCTTTGTATTCAAGGAAAAAAGACATTTCACCTGCACTTATGGTGAGCCGTACCGGCAGTAATAAAGTTTGTGAAAGCATTTTTTCATCATTATTATTTATCAATCTATATAGTAATTTCTCATATAATATTCGTTCATGTGCTGCGTGTTGATCAATAATAAGAAGGCTGGATTCCACTTCAAAAAGCAGATAGGTTTTTAATAAATTGCCAATATAGCGAGCCTCAGGAATATTTGTAACACGAATATTTTTCTCTTGCTCGACGTTTCTGATTCTATAATTATTATCTATTTCAACTTTATCAGGAAGGGAATCTTTTCTGTCATCCCCTACCCTGTCAGAATTTTGGCGTGGGTCAAGTTGTCTGCCGGTTTCTGCAAAAGTAATTTGCGGCCCCGGATCGCTTTCGGCTGGATTCAGAGTCTCTTCTTTATATTTTATATTGCTTGACTTTACATTATCTCCATCATCCTGAGCCGGTATAAAATGTGTAGATAATCCATTTTCTTTAATAGAGTCATTCTGAGATAAGGCTTCCTGCAAAGCGTGGTATACAGAACGAAAAAGTATTTTCTCGTCCCACACCCTGATCTCACTTTTCTGTGGATGTACATTAACGTCGACCAGTTCAGCCGGGATATCCAGATGTAATACCAATGCCGGAAAGCGCCCTTTCATGAACCAGGTCTTCCCTGCTTCATCCACCGCTGCCCGCAATGTAGGCGATTGTATAACTCGCTTATTGACTATAAAAAGTTGACTTCTGCGGTTATG
This sequence comes from uncultured Mageeibacillus sp., assembly GCA_964630605.1. Taxonomy (GTDB): domain Bacteria; phylum Bacillota; class Clostridia; order Saccharofermentanales; family DTU023; genus DTU032. The sequence goes on from CAZVVR010000054.1 coordinate 4,832, forward strand.
GCGGGAATTTTTAGGCATTGTCATAAATCCCTGCACTTTAACTGGGCTAAGAGCATAATCAATAGGTTCCATAGCTTCTGCCAGCTCACGGCCAAACACTGCATAGATTGCACTTAGTAAATCGTTGTTACCCGGAGTATGCAGCAGATCTTTTTTGTCTTCCAACCGCCGTACCAGAAAGGATACGTCCGGACGAGCCAGAGCTAGGCGTCCCACCATATCAACGATAGCGCTGCTTTCAGCGCGGTCAGTTTTTAGAAACTTATAGCGTGCCGGAGTATTAAAGAAAAGGTCACACACACTGACAGTTGTGCCTTCTTTCATACCTGCAGATTGAGAAGAAAGAAGCTTGCCTCCTTCAACCTTCAAGCTGGTTCCGGTTTCGGAACCAATTAATCTGGTAGCCAACTCCAGCCGGGAAACGGCGGCAATACTGGCCAGAGCTTCTCCCCTGAAACCCATTGTTTCAATACGCAACAAATCGTCAACTGTAGACAGCTTGCTGGTAGCATGACTTTCAAGAGCAAGTACCGCATCCTCAGCCGACATGCCACAGCCATTATCTTCTACTTCCAGCAGTTTAATGCCGCCAGCTTTGATCGATATCCGGATAATAGAAGCACCTGCATCCAGAGAATTATCAATCAATTCTTTAGCCACTGAGGCAGGTCTTTCAACCACCTCTCCGGCAGCTATACTGTTTATAGTTTGCTTGTCCAGTTTGCGGATTGTTGTCATAGTTCTTTCTCCTGCCGCATGCGTTCCTGACGTTCTACCATTTGTTTCAGATCCAGCAGTAACGAATAAGCCTGGATCGGACTCATTGCGTTAGGATCGCTGCCTGCAATACGTTCGATTATCTCATCTGCTAACTTAACGGACTGTGCCTGTGCAAAAAGGCCCAGCTGACCGTCCATAGGCAGGGCGTCCCGACGAATTTGCCGTCTTTCTTTATTCTTATTTTTTTCCAATACAGCCATGATCTCCCTGGCCCTGTCAACTACAGGAAGCGGTACACCGGCCAGCTTAGACACTTCAATACCGTAGCTTCGATCGGTTCCACCTGCTTTAATTTGGTGTAGAAAAACAATTTCTCCACTCCGCTTTGCTACATCTACATGAGCGTTAAATACACCTTTTTGGGTTTTACTCAGTTCGATTAACTCATGGAAGTGAGTTGCGAACATGGTGCGCGCTCCAACAAAAATTGGATCCGCCAGAAACTCCACGACCGCCCAGGCAATCGACAAGCCGTCAGCTGTGCTTGTTCCTCGTCCAATTTCATCCAGTATCAACAAGCTGCGTGGCGTTGCCTGTGTCAGAATACTTGCGACTTCGCTCATTTCTACCATAAAAGTAGATTGGCCGCCTGAAACATCATCGGATGCTCCCACGCGTGTAAAGACCTGATCACATATACCAATAACGGCAGAATCGGCAGGAACAAAACTTCCGCATTGAGCCAAAATTGTGATTAAGGCAATTTGTCGCATATAAGTAGATTTCCCCGACATATTGGGGCCTGTGAGAACCATGATGCGCTGATCGTCTGAATTTAAGTTTATATCATTAGGAACAAATTCGCTGAAGCCAATTATCTGTTCAACAACCGGATGCCTGCCCTGGCTTATTTTAACTATAGATTTTTCTGTCAGTTTTGGCCGGCAATAATTATGACGTTCCGCTACCTCTGCCAATGAAATCAATGTGTCAAGCTTTGCCAGCGCTCGGGCAGTCGCCTGGATTTGATCCAAATATTCTGCAACTTTTTCTCGCAAAGAAATAAATAACTGGTATTCAAGCGACTTCAACTTTTGATTCGCAGTCAGAATCTTCTCTTCATATTCTTTTAGTTCCGGAGTTATATATCGTTCTGAATTGGTCAGAGTCTGCCGGCGGCGGTAATGCTTAGGTACCTTATCTGTCTGTGACTTAAGAACTTCAATATAGTAGCCGGCTACGCGATTATAAGATACTTTAAGATTTTTTATCCCTGTTTTGTCTCTTTCCTCTTTTTCAAGCTGTAAAATATACTCTTGTCCGTGTAAGGCAATTTTTGCTAGCTTGTCGCGTTTTTCATCATAGCCATCTCGTATCAGCCCACCATCCAATATTTGAAGAGGGGGTTCATCCACCAATGCCCGGCATAATTTATCTTGTAAATCAGGCAAAGAATGAATATTACCGGCTATTTCCTGTAAGGCATCGGTTGCTATGCCATCCAGCAAATTATGAAATGCAGGTAAACGCTGCAAAGCATCACGCAGAGATACTAAATCACGCGGCGACACATTAAATGAGGCGATGCGCCCCGACAATCTCTCCATATCGTAAAGACCGTATAGTGCCTCGCTTAAAGAACGACGACTCATAAAATTATCATGCAAAAATGCGACAGCATCCTGCCGTTGTTCTATTTGAGCAATAGAAATCAAAGGTTGTTCCAGCCATTGCCGCAAATTACGACTGCCCATTGCAGTTTTACAGCGGTCCATTGCCCAGAGCAAACTGCCCCGGCGTTTGCGATCACGTAATGTTTCTGTCAGCTCCAGGTTTGCCCGGGCAGCTCGGTCCAAAATCATGTAATCCCGAAATCTATAAGCTTTAATCTCTCCAAAGTGTGTCGGTACCATTCCCTGAGTATCCTGCAGATAATCGATTAAGCCTGCAGAACAACGATGCCAGAGCAAATCTTGTTCACCGAAATCCAAACCGAATTCAGAAGCTTTCTGACTGCTAAAAGAACTATCCGGCAAAGTACTTACCGTGATCTGCTTTCGCGTGCAATAATCCACAAATTTTTTATTTTTAGAAAAAAGTTCGTTAACGACAAACTCCACCGGAGCGAAACGTTCAATTTCATCAAATAAATGCGATTCCGCCTGTTCTCCCAATAAATCGCTTGTTTCGAAATGTCCGGAGGATAAATCACAAGCAGCAATACCATAAGATCCGTCTTCTTCCAGAACACAACAAATTATTGAATATCTATGGGACTCTAAAGATTCCGGATCAACTTGAGTGCCCGGCGTCAAAACTCGCACTACTTCACGTGCCACTAAACCTTTGGCTTCGGCAGGATCTTCTACCTGTTCGCAAATTGCAATTTTATATCCACGTTCCAGTAAACGCTTTAAATACTTATCTACAGCATGGTGCGGAACTCCACACATTGGGGCACGTTCGTCAAGACCACAATCACGACCGGTTAGTTTTAACTCCAGCTCACGTGCCACCAGCACCGCATCATCAAAGAAAACTTCATAAAAATCTCCTAAGCGCATGAAAATCAAGCAATCTGGCCGCTCTTCTTTTTCTTCGACATATTGTCGCATCAATGGAGTCAGCCGTTC
>CAZVVR010000055.1:0-8166 GCA_964630605.1 uncultured Mageeibacillus sp.
GTTCTGTTCGGGTGATGCTTTTTTGTGATGAGCGTACTGCAGATCGTTTAGAGTCTAATCTAAAAGGTTCCAGAGCCATTGTCCGTGGCACCACTCAATTCAATCATTATCGGAATGAGTGTGAACTTAAGGCTAGCGGCATCAGACTGCTGCCCCCCAGAAAGCGACGCAATGATGACGCCGTCGAAAAAAGAGTAGAACTGCATATTCACTCTAAGATGAGTAAAGACGATGCTTTGATTGATGCCGGCGATATCGTGCGTCAGGCGGCGCATTTTGGTCATGAGGCAGTTGCGATTACGGATCACGGAATAGTGCAGGGTTTCCCGGCGGCATACGAGGCTTGTAAAGAATCAGCTATTGCAGGAAAACCCATCAAGCTGATTTTGGGTATGGAAGGATATGTCGTCGATGATGGTCAGCTTTTATGCTACGGGTTAACAGATAAAACGACTCAAGAGTTTGATTCGCTTGAACATGGTCTCACTGCTCTAAGTGTGGCAGAAAATGATGAGTATTTATTTGTTAAACTTGCTGGCCTGGCCAAATATGAAATTACTATAGCTAAAGATGACCCCGGACGGCTAATTAAACTTAAAAAACTGGCCGAGGATGTTGGGCAGGGACCATTGCTGTTAGATTGCATCGAATCTATACGTATATTGCGCAGACAAGGATTCAAAGTTGAGGCAGGAACTCCCCGGGTTAAGTTTTTCATGCCTTATATGATTGTTACCGAACTTAAAAACTTCTGCAAAAAATATTTCCCTCTAGACACTTTTTCGTCTGAATTCACAGAGAAGATCGTGACAGTAGAAGATTTAGAATCTAATCTGCAGGCTTTTAAATGCTTATGGAATTCACTTTCTGAAAAGAAATTGTCATATTTAAATCAAATGGCAGGTGAGATTGATTTCCAGCAGCGCCGTAAACTAAAATCTAAACATAATCACATTACACTGTTAGCAAAAAATTCATTAGCTCTGTACAATCTATATCGGCTGGTTTCGGTGTCGCTGACAGAGCAGTTTTATTTTAAACCGCGAATTACCTTGTCCTTGCTCGATTTTTTCAGAGATGACCTGATTATAGGTTCTGCCTGTGTTTCAGGTGAAATATATCAGGGTATACTGGAACTTTTCCAGGCCAATGGCCAATGTTATCAAAAAACGAAAGCTGATTTAACAAAGTCTTCTTTGCTGCAGCTTTGTCAGAGGTATGATTATCTCGAAATAATGCCAAGATCGAATAATCATTTTTTAACTAAAAGCAATGATCCACAGCACCAGCCTGTCACTCTGGAAGGACTGGAGGATTTGAACCGGCTGATTATTGATTTGGCGGAACTGGCTCTTTTGCCTGTTTGTGCTACTGGAGATGCTCATTATCTGGAGCCGGAAGATGATATATTTCGCCGGATTATTACAGCAAAAATATTCGGTGTAGCAGAAAACGAGATTGATTCTGGTTTATTTTTTCGTACCACAGAAGAAATGTTGGCAGAATTTTCCTATCTCGGCAGTGAAAAAGCTTTTCAGGTAGTAGTAGAGAACCCTAAAAAAATAGCAGCTATGGTTGAAGATGATTTAAGACCTTTTCCTGAAGGATCGTTTCCGCCGCAAATTGACAGCGCTCCTGAGCTGTTGCGTCAGAAAACTTATGAAAAAGCTCTTGCTCTATACGGACGCGACGGTCAGCTGCCACCGGATATAGAAAAACGGATTGAGCGGGAGCTTGATGCAATTATTGGCAATGGTTTTTCCGTTATGTATTACATAGCTGCAGAAGTGGTTAAACAATCAAATAAAGACGGTTACATCGTAGGTTCCAGAGGATCGGTTGGTTCCTCTTTTGTGGCAACACTTGTCGGCATAACTGAGGTAAATCCTCTGCGGCCACATTATCTTTGTCCTAAATGTAAATTTTATGAAAAGGTAGACGATGTTAGTTTTGGTTCCGGATATGATCTGCCACCGTCCGGTTGTCCGGATTGCGGGGCAGACATGCAGCGTGACGGGCACAACATACCCTTTGAAACTTTCCTGGGTTTTGACGGTGATAAACAACCTGATATAGATTTGAATTTTTCCGGATTTTATCAGGCCCGTGCTCACAGTTTTATAGAAAAGATGTTTGGCGAAAATTACACCTTCAGAGCCGGGACCATATCCGCTTATGCGGAAAAAAACTCGCTGGGTTTGGTCAACTCTTATTTCGAAAAATTGGATGAAAACAGTCCGTTGGTAGAGAAACAAAGATTGGCCGAAAAAATAGTCGGAGTCAAGCAGACCACAGGACAACATCCCGGCGGCATGGTAGTAGTGCCTAATGATTACGAAATTTACGATTTTACACCAATTCAATATCCGGCCAACAAGCGCAAAGAAGGTATAATTACTACCCATTTTGATTTTAATTCGATGCATGATACGCTGCTTAAATTAGATATTTTAGGTCACGATGATCCGTCAATGTTGAAACTCTTGTCAGATTGGACGGGTGTTTCTGTAACTGATATACCAATTCCTGATGCCAAAGTAATGTCACTTTTCTCAGGCGTTGAAGTCTTGGGCATCGAAAGTAAAGATGATCAGGAAATCGGTACTATCGGAGTACCAGAAATGGGTACTTTTATTGTGCGAGATATGATCAGGGAAGCCAAACCGAAAACATATGATAATATTATTCAGCTTTCCGGACTTTCGCATGGTACCGGTGTCTGGGCAGGTAACGCTCAGGATTTGATCAGGGACGGAACCTGTACTATCGATAATGTTATCGGCTGCCGAGATGGTATTATGACTACACTATTATCTTACAATCTGCCGAAAGAAGATGCCTTCGCCATAATGGAACGGGTGCGAAAAGGCAGGGGAATGACAGCTGAACAGGAACAACTGATGCTCTCCTGTGCTGTGCCCAAATGGTATATAGAAAGCTGCCGTAAGATTCAATACATGTTTCCACGCGCTCACGCAGTTGCTTATACTATTTCGGCTCTGAGAATAGCCTGGTTTAAAGTCTATTATCCTGAAGAATATTATGCAGCTGCTTTTACTATTCGCGGAGCTGTGGATGCCAGCTATATGTTGGAAGATCTCGACGCCATTGAACGAAGAATGACTGCACTGTCCGCAAATTCTAATTTACGCTCATCGGCCACCGATTTGAGAATATTTTATACTTTGGAATTAGTCCGTGAAATGTTGCGGCGTGGAATATCATTTTTGCCAATTTCGTTGGATTATTCAGCGGCGACAAAGTTTTTAGTCGAAGAAAAGGGAAAAATCAGACCGCCTTTGGCTTCAGTGCCGGGAATCAGCGAAAAAACTGCTTTCCCGATAATTGAAGAAAGACAAAAGGAAGCTTTTCTTAGTATTGAAGATCTTAAGCAAAGGGCAGGTCTTAATTCAGCTGTTATCGAAGAGTTGCGTTTGTGCGGAGCTTTGGAACATTTACCGGCATCGACACAAATTGACTTATTTTCCTTGATAGATCAAAGCTAAAGTCTAAGTAAGATAAAATGAATGAAAGGAGTTGACTTGTGAGCTCGTACGTGAATGTTCATCTTGCGAATGCGAACCGGAGTTTTGATTCGCCCTGGACATATAAAATTCCATTTGACCTTGAGAACAAGATAAAAGTCGGATCTGTTGTCAAGGTTCCCTTTGCCAGCCGTTCAAAAGCACAGAGAGCCTACGTAACCGAAATCCTGAGTCAAATTCCTGAACATTTGTCTGAAAGCAAGGTCAAAGAAGTTATTTCGCTGTTGACTCAAGAAGCAGTAGTAACAGCTGAGCAAATTATATTGGCAAGAGAAATGAAACGCCGTTATTTTTGCACTATAGCTGAAGCCCTCGATACAATGTCCCCACCGTATGTCTTAACTAGCGGCACCAGGTCAATGATGGCCGCAAAACTCGCAGACAGAGAAAGCGCTGTGGATTTATTGCAAGGAGATGAATTAAGGTCGATCAACCATGTGCGGGTGATCGAGTTTTTACTTGAATATGATAAAGCCCCTTTAATTGAGATCCGGCAGGCAGTAGGTGTGAGTCAGGCAATCCTAAAAACTATGGAAAAAAATGGTATCCTCGAATTTTTCCGCACACGCGTTGAAAAAAAAGAGGACACGGTAATTGCAGAATATGATTATGATCAGCCGAAAATTCCTAAAGAGGAACAAAAACATGCTATCAATAGCATTGTTGCAGCAGGCAAAGAGCACGGTCAAGGTGTTTTAAAGGAATTTATGCTGTACGGAATTACGGGCAGCGGAAAAACAGAAGTGTATTTGCAGGCTGCTCAGTTAATATTAAATCAAGGCAGGGAAATCTTGATTCTGGTGCCGGAAATATCTTTGACTCCTTTGATGACCAGGCGGCTTCGCAGCCGCTTTGGCGAAAATTTAGCCATACTGCATAGCCGTCTATCGCCCTCTGAGCGTTATCAGGCCTGGAAGAAAATTAAAACTAAGCAAGTGCAAATAGTGGTTGGTGCCAGATCTGCTGTTTTTGCGCCTCTGGAAAATATTGGCCTGATTGTAGTAGATGAAGAACAGGAAGGAACTTATAAAGCTGAAACCAAACCGCGCTATCAAGCAGTTGAGATTGCCCGGATGCGGGCATTGCTTCAAGATTCAGTTCTTGTTTTGGGCTCAGCAACTCCTTCTGTTAGTAGTTTTTACCGATCACAGGCAGGCAAATCCAAGCTATTAGCCCTTCCTCAGCGCATTGGCAGCCATGGTGTAGCCAAGGTCCAAATAGTTGACATGCGCCGGCAAATGATGCGAGGACGAAAAGGATTATTGAGTGATGTCCTCGAAGATGAGCTGCGCGAAATCATTAACAAAAACCAGCAGGCGATGTTGCTTTTGAACCGACGAGGGTATTCCCGCTCGATCATTTGCTATAAATGTGGCTGGCAAATGCGATGTAATCATTGTGATGTGGCATTAACAGCTCATAAACGTTTTTTTGGAAGAACGAAAGAAAATCTGCGCATGGTTTGCCACTATTGCGACCGTCTGAAAGCGGTTCCGGAAAAATGTCCTAATTGCGGCAGCGAACATGTTGGTGGCGTGGGAATGGGTACTCAGCAGGCCGAAAAATCTCTGCAGGAAATTTTTCCGGAAGCCCGCATCTTGCGCATGGATCAGGATACGACTCGTTCACGCACTTCACATGACGATATTCTTTCTGCTTTTTCCAGGCAAGAAGCGGATATATTACTTGGTACACAGATGATCGCCAAAGGTCATGATTTCCACAATGTAACTTTGTCAGCGGTTTTATCCGCAGATCAGATGTTGGGCACTGGAGATTACAGAGATGCAGAATCTGCGTTTCAGTTAATGGCACAAATGGCAGGGCGCTCAGGCCGGGGAAAAGAAGCCGGAAAAGTTTTCTTTCAAACATTACAACCCGAGCATTTTGTAATAAAAACCGCCGCAGCTCAGGACTACGAAAAATTTTACCAAGAAGAGATTAGTTTCAGAGAAAGAATGCAGTATCCACCCTTTGGTCATCTGGCTGTGTTTTTTGTTCGTGGATTTTCTGCAGAGGATGTTGCGGCAGGGGCTAAGGCTTTACGCGACAGAGCTGGTATTTTGATTCAAAAATATGGAGGTAGTTTCAAAAACACAGAATTGTCAGCTGCAGCTCCGGCACCTATTACAAAGATGCGCGACCGATACCGTTTCCGTATCATTGCACGTGATCCGTCAGTGGAGCTTCTGACACGCCTCTTGCAAATGACAGTTGATAGCACTAAACTGCCTGAGCAGGTGTTTGTAAGTATAGATATAGATCCCTGGTCTATGTTGTAAGTTTAGTAACTGGGTTCGCAGCTAAGCTGTGATAAAATATGCAGCGAAGGAGGTTATTATATGGCATTGAGGAAAATACTTCTCGAAGGCGATAGTAGCTTAAGAAAAAAGAGTCGTGAAGTCACAAAATTTGACTCACGTATTCAAGAATTAATTGACGATATGTTTGAGACTATGCGCCAGTCAGATGGCCTTGGTTTAGCCGCACCGCAAGTGGGCGTCTTAAAACGCATCTTCGTAATGGAAGCTGTAGAAGAAAATGAGGCTACAGCCTTTATTAATCCTGTCTTGATTGATGAAAACGGAGAGCAAACCGGAGCAGAAGGCTGTTTATCTTTACCAGGTCTCTTTGGCATTGTTACTCGACCGGAAACAGTCAGAGTCAGAGCTCAGGACAGCAGCGGCAAGGAATTTGAAAAAACTTATAGCGGGATGGAAGCCCGTTGCATTTGTCATGAAATAGATCATCTTTACGGTATTTTGTACAGAGACAAAGCAGAAGATGGATTACATAAATTAGACGAAATAATAGAAGAAGATCAAGACGAAGCTGAGCATAATGAAGAGAAGATACCACACAAGGTAGTTGATTCAAATGCATAAACTGATATTTTTTGGATCAAGCGATTTGTCTGTTGCAATTCTGGATGAACTGGAAGAAATGCAGATGCCGCCTGTCGCAATAGTAACGCAACCTGACAGACCACGGGGGCGCAGCGCCAGGCTACAATCAACACCAGTAAAGGATTGGGCGCATGCACGCGCCATTAAAGTGTTAGACACACAGGCGGAAAAACCCGAGCAGTTTTATCATAACCTGTCGGAAATTGCGGCGGATGTTTTTTTGACGGCAGCATATGGCGAATATCTTTCTGAAAAAATTCTGAATTTGCCCAAAAAAGGTTCGTTAAATATTCACCCTTCGCTTTTACCAAAGTATCGTGGTGCCTCTCCGGTGCAAACTGCAATTATTGAAGGTGAGACAGTTAGCGGAGTCACTCTGATGCTAATGGATAAAAAATTAGACAGTGGGCCAATTTTGGCTCAACGAGAAGTCAGCATACCGGAGGATATTAACTTTGGTGAAATGATGGATGTTATGGCAGTTGAGAGCCGGTATTTGCTGCGTATTGCATTACCAAAATACCTGGCCGGTGATTTGAAGGCTCAAGCTCAGGATGAAAACGAGGCCACTTATAGCCGCACTTTTACCCGTGAAGACGGCAGAGTGGATTTTGCAGAATCTGCACAAAAAATACACAACCAAATTCGTGGCCTGACTCCTTGGCCGGGGGCATTTGCCTATATCGACAATCGCCGGGTTAAGCTTCACAAAAGCGCATTGACTAACGAAAAACCTGAATGTGGCGATCTCCCGCCCGGATCTATTTTCTGCCGGGATGAGCGGTTTTTTGTAGTTTGCGGTCAAGGAGTATTAGAGTTGCTGGAGATACAATTTGCGTCAAAAAAGCAAATCAGCTGTGCTTCATGCGCCCATAATTATAGAAAAGGATTTCGTTTTAGTAGTTTTCCCCGAAAAAACTAGCAAACGATTAGAAAGAGGTAAGAATGGTACCGGTTTTCTCAGCAAATGGTTTGGAATCTTTTTTTAGCGGATATTATGGTTCCTACCTGATTATGGTAGTACCTTTTATTATACTGAGCTTTATCGCTCAGTCTTTGGTGAAATCCACTTTTAATAAATATTCACGGGTTAAAGCTCAATCTGCGTACCGTGGTGTGGAAGCGGCCAGGCGCTTATTAAATGAACAGGGCCTTCAACACATAGCGATACAACGGGTTCCCGGAAATTTATCTGATCATTACAGTCCGCGCGAACAAGTACTTCGTTTATCTGAGTCCACCCATGATTCTCAATCAATCGCGGCAATCGGAGTTGCTGCACATGAAGTCGGTCATGCTGTCCAGCATAAAGAACAATACGCCCCTAATGCTGTGCGGGCAGCTTTGGTTGTACCGGCAAACATAGGATCGCGCATTGGACCTTATCTGGCTATTCTGGGGCTGTTTCTTCAATCAGATGCCGGCAGAGCCCTTTTTATCGGCGGAATTGTGTTGTTTTCTGCTGCCGTCCTGTTTTATCTGGTAACTCTTCCGGTGGAGCTTAATGCCAGTAAAAGAGCTCTTGTTTTGGTACAGAACTCTGGAATATTGTCAGAAGAAGAAATAGCAGGAACACGCAAAGTTTTGCAAGCTGCTGCTTTGACCTATGTCGCATCAGCTCTTACGGCTTTTATGTCACTTTTGCGTCTCATTCTCTTATCCCGTCAGCGTGAGTCGTAACGACAGATGAATAATCAAATTGAAAAAGTAGATTT
>CAZVVR010000056.1:0-8151 GCA_964630605.1 uncultured Mageeibacillus sp.
AGACTTTGCCCATATCTGTGATCACACTGTTAACCCAGCGTCCGGCATACACCTTAATCGGCGTACCTTCCATTTCCGGGACAGCCGGCAATCCATGCAGCTTATCACCCCAGGAATAGACGTTGTTCTTGTCGGTTAAAGCAATTAAATGGCTGTTGCCGCAGGCAACATCGGCCCATTTTTCACCTGCTTCCAGTTCCGGAACATCTTTGAAACTATCTGACAGCTCACCCCAAAGATAAAGCTCGCCATCGCCACTGACCCCGGCTCCGAAGTTGTTCCCCATGGAAAGAGCCAGTGCATCATTTTTTACTTCACTCGGAATGTTCAGGTAATAAAAACCCGGCTTTTTGTTCTTCATAGTGGGATCTTGCTCCAGAATGTCAACCGGCCAGATATAAGGGCCCACAAAGCAAAGCAGAATCATAAATACAATTCCGAATATTCCCAGAAGTGCAGATTTACGAGCTTTAAAATCATTCCAGACTGCTCTGGCGGGACTTTCTACACTTTCTACTGCCAAAGCATCCAAAGCTTGCAGATCTTCTTTGCGTCCACCCAACAGAAGTCTGCGAAATGTACCTCTGGGTTTAGCCTTCTGCTGCCGCGAATCAGATTCTTCATGATTAGCAGCGTCTTCGATGCGTTCTTCTTTTTTCTTATCTTTAGACATCAAAAACCTCCTTTATCATGACAATCTGACTCTGGGATCAGCAACACCGTACGCAAGATCCATAAAGAGATTGCCCAGTAGTGATAGCAAAACATAAAACATGTTCATAGACATTACGACCTGATAGTCACTTTGTCTTAAGGCATCATAAAGCATCTTACCGATGCCATTATAATTAAACATTGTTTCCGTGATGATTGAGCCGGAGAAAAGAGTTATTATCCAGCCGGTCATAACGGTAATAAATGGAATCAGGGCATTGCGGAAAGCATGGGTAAATATAACTACTCTTTCTCGCAAACCCTTGGCACGGGCTGTCTTGATATAGTCCTCACTCAGAGCCTCAATCATGGTGGTGCGCACATAACGTGTCAGGCCACCCAGGCTGATAAAGACCAAAGTAATTATAGGCAAGGCCATATGCCTGAGACGGTCCAGCGTCATCTCCAGAGCAGTGCCTTTAAATCCGGGCGTTGCCATGCCTGACACCGGGAACCAGCCCAGGTGCACCGAAAACAAAAATATGAATAATATCGCAAAAACGAAAGTAGGCAAACTGTAGCCCAGAATCGTAATTCCCTGTGTCAAACGGTCAAAAAGCGAACCTTTTTTGACCGCCGACAATATTCCCAGTGGTATTGTAATCGCGAAAACTATCGCTGTAGAAATCAAATTTAATTTTAGGGTATTGACTATAGGAGCTCCTATAACCTGATTTACCGGTCTTCTGTATATGGTTGAATACCCAAGGTCACCTTGCAGCAATCTCTCCATCCAACGCAGGTATTGAACCGGTACCGGCTTATCATAACCCATCTGCTTGTATGTTTGCTCATACATCGCCCTATACTCATGTGGTTTTAATGAATGGCGATATTGTTCTATGGCACGGGAAACCGGATTGCCCGGAATCATGTGGTGAATTCCAAACATAATGATGGAGACAATGATAAATACAAAAACCAAATATAAAAGTCTCCGTAATGTATATTTTAACACCTGGATACTCCCCTCGAAGTTTAATTTAGAGCATTTGGATCTGCTCAAGCCCTACAACTTTATTTGTAGAGAGACAATTTAATCAATTAATTTCCAGATTTAACTAAATTGCTTATCAGTTTTGTACTGATGTTCGATCAATCTTATAGATATTAGTGGACTGCCTTCACAGATGATCCTGCGAAGGCAGTCCTTGGTTTCTAGTCTCTAGTTAAAACCAGAGACTTTTAATTGTTTTATCAAAGATTTACTCTTCGATTCTGGCCCAGGTTAGAGCTCTACCGTAATCCCAGAGGACGTCCTGACGATAGTCAACCAGTCTTGTGTTATGGAAGACGTGGTATTCGTCAGAGTAGAGAGGCAGCTCAGGCAGGTAATCATTGTATGCAACCTGGAAGTTATACCAGTTGTCATACCAGGCTTCGAAATCACCGGGTTCTGTATGGTACATTTCCATAGCTAAGTTATACAGATCATCCTCAAGAACGAATGCTGTGTTGTAGTAGCCAAGGTAATCCGGATCCGGATTAAAGCTATACCAGAAGCTCAGTATTTCTGAGAAACCTGTTGCCAGGTTAAACATGGTGTACTCAAGATTCTCATCAGCTAAACCTTCACGATAGAAGTGCTCCAGAAGAACGTTGAATTCCTGAGTTGTATCGGTAATTTCCATACCAACTTTTTCTGCTTCAGGCAGGAGAAGGGTGCGGATCAGCTCAGATACAGGGTTGTCCGGGGTATTCATCCAGTTGATCTGCAATGGCATCAAAGTCATGCCGTCTACTTCAACCAGCTGGCCCTCAAGAACGCTGCCTGCAGGCGGCAGATAGGCTTCATCGGTAATCTCTTTGTAGCGTACGCCTTCACCGTCATAATCATTGCCTTCGGCATCGAGTACGAATCCGGCTTCTTCGAGCAGTTCAACTGCGCGTTCCGGGTTAAAGGTGTAAGGATTCATCGCTTCATCGAGTTCGACTTCACGCATCTGATATTCAATCTGTCCTAAGCCATACATACCGTGAACTGTGCGGCCAAAGGGTCCGGCGTACTGTTCGAGGAATGATGCACGATCAAGCAAGTGAGCAACAGCGTGGCGGACTTCCTTAAACTGAGTCGGTGACTCGTCACATTGGAATCCGAGATAGCCGTAGCCATTTCGCAGATAGGTTCTGTAAGTGAGGTGGTCATTGTTTTCAACAACTGACAAACCACCACGGATTGATTCTTCGCCGTTAATCGGAGCAAGCAGGTCGACATCGCCGGTAGCGAGTTCTTCCATCTCGGTATCCTGTACGGTTCTCTTCATAACGATTGTTTCGATTGCTGGTTTTTTACCATCAAAAGTTCCCAGGAACTCAGGGTTTACTTCGATTGTTCTCAGATCAGTGTCTTTGTCGTGGCTTACAAACTGGTAAGGACCACAGGTGACATCCGGAACAAAACGATAGCCTGTGTCAGGATCTGTTATCGTTGATTCAAGTAAAGCAACTGTGAATTCTTCTGAAAGATAGGCACCATTGCCATCATCGAGAACTTCAACTCCTGGAGCTATACGCTCGAGCGGAGTAGGACCATAGGCAATAAGAGAAAGCTCATACCAGTATGGCAGCCATTCGCCGTCAACTGTGAGTGAGAAAGTGTAATCATCAATTTTGCGTACGCCTGCGAATTCACGCTTGACATACTCATAATCGGCACTTCCGGCCTCATCTTCACCTTCTTCGATTGCACCGACTTCTTCGGGCACAGCGTGGAAATCAGCATAGCCGAGCAATTCAGCTCCGGATGTGTTGCTTTTACCTATAGGAGCTGTACCAGCTTCCCAGCAGGATCCCAGGAGAACGGAGAAGATATAGTCATCTCCAACGATTGGGTCGCCTGTATTCCAGACAAGATTGTCATAAATTTTGACAGTGAATGTTTTGTTGCCGTCTTCATCAACTTCGGCTTCAAATTCTTCAACAACAACAGGGTTTACGTGCATTACAGCATTTTCATCAAAATAGATAATGCCATACTCACCGTGAACCATGTCTTTCAACTGAGCGTCAGGAGCTGCGTTTGTCCAGCCTGACCAGAAGTCGCCTCTTGAGGCTGATCCGTCACCAACGACGAGTGTGCCGCTGGGCTCAACATTTTCATCAGCTCTGATTGCCAGTGCTTCTTCCTGAGTCATAGTCAGATATTCGTCTTCCTCAGGTTCGGTTGGCTCCTCAGGATCCGTGGGCTCATCAGTTGGCGCCTCAGTAGGCTCCTCTGTGGGCTCATCGGGTTCTTCCGTAGGTGCTTCAGTTGCCGGCGGGTCGGTGGGTTTCGGATCTTCTTCCACAGGTCCACATGCCGCTAAAACTGAAAATACCATGACGAAAGCGAGAAGCAGTGCTAACACTTTTTTCATTTCTTTTCCTCCATACTTAGTCTTGATTTTGTGTTAATTAACTTTTGGCAGATGGCACATATTAACACTTATGCTTAGCCATCCCGTGTGATCAGGATTATAGCACACATATTTGTGTTCATGCAATTAATGAGGATTGATGTTTTTGTTGTTATTGGCGGCAGTTCAACTGATTTAACAGGCATTTTGGGCGAAAGTGCACAATTATTTTCTGAGTCTTAACCTTGCCTAAGAATTTAAATTCATTTTTCCTCTATATTATACCGAAATACTTCAAAATCAGAGCTATCACAGTGATAACAAGAGCAGGTATTATATAATAAACAGTTGCATATCTTTTGCGCTGACCAGAACAGCCCGGGCAAGATCCGCAAGTGTTTTCATTTGGCTTGTCGGGGCATTTTCCGCCTTGTAATTGTTCTGTTTCCGCAGAGTTAAATGTAATTTTATTGGTATCTGTTTTGTCTGTCAAAGTCTTTTTTCTCACTTATTCTTAATCATTTTTAATTGTATTTTATGAAACTTTCCTGTAAAAGATTATTCATCTTTTTGTGTAAGCTTTTTGTCTACTTTCTCCGCCCACCAAAGAGCACCGTTAAATAAAAAAAGATCACGGGCTGAAAGAAAAAACTGTTCAGCTTCAGTTTTTTTCTTTTTTGCCAGCAAATAGCAGGCTTCATAATAATAATAATAAGCTTTTAGCAGTTCATCTCCGTCGGTTTGCATGTAATAAGTCGCCAAATCCAGGTAGATGCGAGCCTCGGTCAGATCATTCAGATGCAAAAAGATACGTGCCTGTTGTAAATAATTTTCGGTCAGGCGCAGATAATATCTTTTATGCTGGGATGATATAAAACTAAGTTCTTCGCGGGAAACTTCGATGGCGGCTTTTAAATCTTTGCGCAAAAAAAGATATTTCGCGTAAATGTGCAATAAAGCAGCTTTCCGTTCACGGCGCTCGGGCCGGTCACTTTCTTGCAGGTAACGTTGCAACAGATCCCAGACACGATCAAGTTCACCCAGCTCGAGTAAAGCATCCAGCTGTCCGTTCAGAGCCTTTATTCTGATAGATTCGCTCAGGGCTTGAGTTTGCAGCACACCCTTATAACGTTCAGCTGCATCTGCGAACTCTCCGTTAAGAAAGGCCTGCCTTCCCTTTTCCATCGCTTGCATTGTTTTATCCATGATCATATCTTACTCTATTTCCGAATCTCTTGAAAGATTGACATCAAATTGCAAGTTTCAGCTGGTAATGTTCACAATTTGTTTCAGATTAAAGAGGTTTTTCGTTGTACAATGTAGATACAGAAATTTGAGATTGGAGTGATAAGATGATTGGTCCACATGTTGAGGGATTGCTCATGCACGGTGAAGAATCCCTTATGGTTTGTGTTAATGATGTTGCGACTGTCCGTACTGAAAACAATTTACTTCACGCCTTGCTTGTACTCTCAAGCGTAGGCTACAATTCTATCCCCGTTTTAGATCACAACACACATATAGCAGGTAAAATATCTATGCCCATGATCATCAACGGTGTACTTAAAGATGACGATTATGATTGGAATCTGCTTAGCGAACGCAAGGTAAAGGATGTAATGGATTCTTCTGTGCGTATATTATCTACTGAGGCACAGTTTGAGGATATCCTGCACATGCTGGTAGATCAGAATTATCTTTGTGTAGCCGATAAAGAGGGAGTGTTCCGGGGCATTATCACACGCAAAGCAATTCTTAAACGGATAAACTACATGGCCCACGAGTTTGAGCGTATTTACGATGTACGGCTTAAAGAAGAATACCGGCCCAGGGTTCAGGATGATTATCCGAGTGAAAATTTTGCTCACGGATCGGAGCTTCTTAGCGGGTGGGTAGATTAAAATTATTCCTAACTGCTGCCGGCAACAGATTCAAATCTGACCGACGAGCAACTTTTTAAATAATTTACTCTAAATAAAAGCCGCTGTTGTATAACAGCGGCTTTTAACATTGTAAAAACTTGTTTTAAGCTTATTCAAGTTCGACAACTGCACCGGCTTCTTCAAGTTCAGCTTTGGCAGCTTCAGCTTCATCTTTGCTGACGCTCTCTTTAATGGGGCCGGGAGCTCCGTCGACAACGGCCTTGGCTTCTTTGAGTCCAAGTCCGGTTAAGCCGCGAACGGCCTTGATAACATTGATCTTATTCGGACCAATTTCCTTGAGAACAACGTTAAATTCACTTTTTTCTTCTGCTTCATCAGCATCTGCTGCTGCGGCCGGTCCGGCTGACACCATAGCTGCTGCAGAAACACCAAAGGTTTCTTCAAGTTCTTTAACCAGTTCGTTTAATTCAAGGACACTCAGTCCTTTTACTTCTTCAATAATAGCGGTGATTTTTTCGCTAGCCATTTATCTTACCTCCTAAAATGGATGACTTTCTAATTAATAATTTTTAATCAGTAATTAAGCTATTCCTCTTCGGACTTAGCCGCGGATTCTTCAGGTTCTGCTTTGTCTTCAGCTGCGGATTCGGTTTTTTCCTCATCTCCGGATGCAGCCAAAAGCTCTGCAACTGTTTCCACACCGGCTTCTTCGGCTTTGGTCGCGATCTGACCAGTTACCTGAGCCAGAGCAGTCAACGGATAAAGCAGCATAAAAGCCAGTTGGCCGTGGAGCACCTCTTCGGTAGGAACAAAGGAAAGAGCGATAATTTCTTCAACAGGTACGCTTTTTCCATCAATGATTCCACCCTTGATGCTCATGATTTTGTATTTTTCACTGGATTCACGAAGCAGACGTGGGGCCATAACAACGTCTTCGGTACTGTACGCGATAGCAGTTGGTCCTACAAACACCTCGTCAATATCTTCGATTCCCAGTTTTTGCATGGCACGAATGGAAAGTGAATTTTTCACCACTTGATAAGTGATACCTTCCTCACGGAACTTAGCCCGCATCTCCGTGTCCTGCGCAACAGTCAACCCTTTGTAGTCGGAGAAGACAATAGACTCTGCTTGCTTTAACTCATTGGCGAGTTTAGTAACTTGAGCCTTCTTTTTTTCCAAAATTTTTGGACTGGGCATGACAATCCTCCTTTTATTTATTTGAAAAACCCCTCTGCGAAAGGCAGAGGGGCATCTGTGTACTTGGCCTACCTCCACCTCGGCGGGACAGCTAACACTGTTTATGCACTAGGGCTCCAGCTTTCTTCGGCTTCGTGGTTATTCATCTTTATTACAGGCATTAAAGCACTGTATTTTGGTTACTTTTGCTGACTTAACCTATCTTATGATTTGTGCGGACTCCGGGGCCCATTGAGCTAGTCAGCGTGCAGCGACGTATATACTGTCCTTTTGCACCCGGTGGTCTGGATCTGATAACTGCATCTATCAAAGCTACAAAGTTATCCTGTAATTTCTCAGCACCAAAGGATGCTTTACCGATAACAGTGTGAATGATGTTCTGCTTTTCCAGACGATATTCTATCTTACCGGCCTTGGCTTCTTCAACCGCCTTGCCGATTTCCTGAGTAACTGTACCGGATTTCGGATTCGGCATTAAGCCACGGGGACCGAGCACACGGCCCAGTCGTCCTACTACACCCATCATATCCGGGCTGGCAATTACAACATCAAACTCGAACCAGTTTTCACCTTCAATTTTCTGGACAAATTCATCCGAGCCGACATAATCAGCACCGGCTGCTTCAGCTTCTTCAGCCAAAGGTCCCTTGGCAAAAACCAATACGCGAGTTGAACGTCCGGTTCCATGGGGCAAAACTACTGCGCCTCTAATCTGCTGGTCTGCATGGCGTGAGTCAACACCCATGCGCAGGTGAACCTCTATGGTCTCATCGAAATTTGCAGTTGCTCCCTGAAGCACTAAATCCAAAGCTTCATCGATCTCGTACGTTTTTGCAGGATCAACGAGCTTTGCTGCTTCACGATAACGTTTTCCGTGTTTCATTCTCGCTCCTCCTACGCGTCGTAGTCGATCTCAATGCCCATGCTGCGAGCTGTGCCTGCTACCATACGTGCACCGGATTCTATATCCGAAGCGTTGGTATCAACCATCTTCATCTCAGCAATGCGTTTGCATTCAG